>JAFRTA010000418.1 GCA_017427315.1 Clostridia bacterium | reverse complement strand
TTTATCGGTAATACCACTTGATTTCTGTCGTTTTTCATAGTACAATATTCTCGCTTTCAGTGTGGTTTTTCCAGTCAATTAAATTATACTATGAAAGCCGCGACCGAGCAACCCTTTCGGGCTACTCGGTCGTGTTTTTTTCGGAGCTTATTGCAACAGCCCCTTTTTACGTGACAGGCTGCTGCGAATAGCAATACGCCGCGATCGCGATATAATAAACGGTCAGCCCTGCGTCGATGAAAACGTGGAACAGGCAGTGAAAGTATCTCCGTTTTTTCCCGAGGCCCATCAGCGCCGCGCCGGTCAGCAGCAGCGCGCCGCCGAGCAGCAGCGCACGGAACGCGCCCTTCGGCAGGACTTTGAACGCGCCGCCTCCGCAGACCGCGCAGACCGCCGCGGTTGCGATATACAGGATCATGCGGACGGCCTTCGTTTTTTCAAAATCGGCAAGGGCGCAGACGAGCCCGGCGACGGCGCCGCCCCACGCGCAGACGATCATCGCGACGGCAGGCGCGAGTCCGACGGTGTCGATCACCGCCGGGACCGTCCCGGTCGCCGTGCCCGCCACGGCGAAGAAGATCGCGCAGTGGTCGGCAAGGCGCAGCGTGCGCTTCCCGGCGCCGGGCTTCGCGGCGTGGTACGCCGTCGAAATCAGGAACGTCAGCGCCGTTCCCGCGAGATACAGCGACGCGCAGACGGCCCGCATCGTATCCGCAGCGCGGACCGCCGGAACAAGGCAGTGCGCGGCGATCAGGCCGCAGAGAACGAGGCCCGCGGCGTGCGTCAGCGTGTTGAGAAATTCTTCCCCTTTCTCGTATTCGACGAGGGGGATATTTTTATGCCGTTTCATCATAAGAATACTTTATCAGACATTTTTCGCGCTTTCAATCCCTTTTTTCGGAATTCGGCGTTCGGCTGCCGGTTTTTTTGCGGAGAATCTTACCGGAAACGCCGATACAGGCTTGCAAAATGAAAAAAATGTGATATAATGTTAACGGTAAAAAAATATTTATTTAAAAAGGAGATTTTCGCCATGCCTAAAGTAGTATGTCCCTGGAATCTGATCACCGATTTCGTGACCGACGCGTTCGTCGGCTACGGCGTACCGAGAGAAGAAGCGGAGATGTGCACCGACGTGCTGCTCGAGTCCGACAAGCGCGGCATCGAGAGCCACGGCTGCAACCGTTTCAAACCCGTTTATCTTGACAGGATCAAGGCGGGCATCCAGTTCCCCACCACGAATTTTGAGATCATCAAAGAGACCGAGACCACCGCGGTCGTCAACGGCCACAACGGCATGGGTCAGGTCATCGGCACAAAGGCCATGAGAATGGCCATCGAAAAGGCGAAAAAATACGGCATGGGTATGGTCGTCGTCCGCAATTCCTGCCATTACGGCATCGCGGGCTACTATACCTCCATGGCGACCGAGAACGGCTGCATCGGCCTGACCGGCACCAACGCCCGTCCCTCCGTCGCTCCCACCTTCGGCGTTGAGGGCATGTTCGGCACCAACCCCCTGACCCTCGGCGTTCCCACCGACGAGAAGTTCGACTTCAACATCGACTGCGCCACCTCCATCACCCAGAACGGAAAGATCGAGTATTACGCCCGCATCGGCGAGGACGTGCATCCCGGCACCGTCATCGATATCGACGGCAACCCCGTTGAGGGCGATTCCGGCGTCGCGCTCAAGAAGATCCGCAACGGCACAGCCGCGCTGACCACCCTCGGCGGCATCGGCGAGTCCCTCGGCGGCTACAAGGGCTACGGCTACGCGCTGTTCGTCGAGCTGCTTTCCGCGGTCCTGCAGGACGGCGTTTACGGCAAGGACCTTGACGGCAAGGACGAGAACGGCAACATCAGACCCTATCATCTGGGCCACTTCTTCATCGCCATCGACACCAACCACTTCCTGGGCGAGGAGATCTGCCGCAAGAAGGCGGGCGACATCATCCGCGCCATCCGCGCCTCCAAGAAGGCGCCCGGCGCAGAGAGAATCTACTCCGCCGGCGAGAAAGAGTATGAGATCTGGAAGTCCCGCGAGGGCTCCGGCGTACCGATCAACGAGTCCGTTCAGGGCGAGATCAACGCCGTAAGAGACGAGCTGGGCCTTGACTATACCTTCCCGTGGGAAGAGGGCTACAAGCCTTATCCCGAGACCAAAAAGATCACCGCGCACATTGAGAATCTGTAAGTCTCAAGTCCCGAGACCCGAGTTCCGAGGTCTGAGGTCCGAGGCCCGGGTCCCGGGAAGCGAAGACAGAATGCCGATAATAAACGAATAGGAGAAATATTATGGATTACAGAAAAGAATCTCTCAGACTCCACGGCGAGTGGAAGGGCAAAGTCGAAGTTATCGCCCGCGCGAAGGTCGACAGCAAAGACGCGCTCTCCCTTGCTTACACCCCCGGCGTCGCCGAGCCCTGCCTTGAGATCCAGAAGGATTACAACAAGAGCTGGGAGCTGACCCGCCGCTGGAACATGGTCGCCGTCGTTACCGACGGTACCGCCGTTCTGGGCCTGGGCGACATCGGGCCCGAGGCCGGCATGCCCGTTATGGAAGGCAAATGCGTTCTGTTCAAGGAATTCGGCGGTGTTGACGCCTTCCCTCTCTGCGTGAGAACCAAGGACGTTGACGAGATCGTCGACATCGTTTACAAGATCAGCGGCTCCTTCGGCGGCGTGAACCTTGAGGATATCTCCGCTCCCCGCTGCTTCGAGATCGAGCAGAAGCTCAAAGAGAAGTGCGACATCCCGATCTTCCACGACGACCAGCACGGCACCGCCGTCGTCTGCTCCGCGGCGCTGATCAACGCCATGAAGCTCACCGGCAGAACGCTGGGCGAATGCAAGGCCGTCATCAACGGCGCAGGCTCCGCCGGCGTCGCGATCGCGAAGCTGCTGATGTCTCTCGGCCTCAAGGACGTCATCCTGTGCGACCGCACCGGCGCCATCTATGAGGGCAGAGAGAAGATGAACCCCTTCAAAGAGGAGCTTGCGAAGGTCACCAACCGCGGCATGACCAAGGGCACCCTTGCCGACGCGATCAAGGGCACCGATATCTTCATCGGCGTTTCCGCGCCCGGCGTGCTCACGCAGGATATGATCCGCACCATGAACCCCGATCCCCTTGTGTTCCCGATGGCGAACCCCACGCCCGAGATCATGCCCGATGAGGCGAAGGCCGCGGGCGCTGCGATCGTCGGCACCGGCAGAAGCGACTTCCCGAACCAGATCAACAACGTGCTTTGCTTCCCGGCGCTGTTCCGCGGCGCTTTGGACGTGAGAGCCAGCGACATCACCGAGAACATGAAGATCGCCGCCGCTTACGCGATCGCGTCCCTTGTTCCCGACGATAAGCTCAGCCCCGAGTTCATCATGCCCGAGGCGTTTGATCCCCGCATCCGCGAGACCGTCTCCAAGGCGGTCGCCGAAGCGGCGATCAAGGACGGCGTCGCCAGGATCTGACGCCGCTCCGCAGCGACAAAAACAGGCGCAGAACACCGCTCCTCATCGAAGCAGGCTCCGCGCCTCTTTTGCGGCAGACCGCCGCAAAAAACCATATAACACGGTCAATAATATTTGGAGGATAAATAACGATGAAGAACTATTTTGATTTGAACGGACAGGTCGCGATCGTTACGGGCTGCTCCACCGGCCTGGGCGTACAGATGGCGAAGGCGCTCGCGAACCAGGGCGCGAAGATCGTCGCCGTCGCCCGCCGCCAGAACATGATCGACGCGGTCGCCGAGGAGATCGCGAAGGAATTCGGCGTTGAGACCTTCGCCGTCCGCTGCGACATCACCGATACCGAGGCCGTCGAGGCCATGGTCGACGCCGTGATCGAGAGATTCGGCAGGATCGACATCCTGATCAACAACGCCGGCACCGGCGCCGTCGCCCCCGCCGAGGATATCACCGACGAGCAGTTCGGCAACGAGATGAACATCGACCTGTTCGGCTCCTTCCGCGTGGCGCGCGCCGTCGCGAAGAAGGCCATGATCGGCGCGAAATACGGCCGCATCATCAATATCGCTTCCATGTACGGCCTTGTGGGCAACAAGATCGCCGGTTCCGCTCCCTATCACGCGGCGAAGGGCGGCGTGGTCAACATGACCCGCGCACTGGCCGCCGAGTGGGGCAAATACAACATCACCGTCAACTCCATCTGCCCCGGCTACTTCTACACGGATCTGACCCGCGACACGCTGAATTCCGATTTCTTCCAGCAGAACGCGAAGACCATGATCCCCGAGGAGCGCTACGGCGAAGAGGGCGAGCTTGACGCCGCCGCGATCTTCCTTGCGTCCCCCGCCGCCTCCTACGTTACCGGCGTGAACCTTGCCGTCGACGGCGGATATACGTGCATGTAAGTGAATAGTGATTAGTGATTAGTAATCAGTGATCCGGAGATTTCGAAAGAACGGAACCGACCGCGACGGGCTGCCGACCGGCAGCCCGTTGTTTTTTTGGATAGTCAGTCCGACAGAAGCCAGTCGATCAGGCTTTCGGAGCGGATGCCGTTGTAAGAGGAATCCAGACCGGGGTCGAGAGAGAGGATCAGCTTCGGGTAATTATCCCTGGTTTTCTGCAGCGGGGCGAGCTCCCGTTTCCGCACGTCCTCGCTTTGCATGGATTCCGTAACCTGAATATAGAGCTTTTCGTCGGCGTTCGACGCGATAAAATCTATTTCGGCGCAGCCGAGCTTGCCGATCGCAACGTCGTATCCGCGGCGCAGGAGCTCAAAATACACGACGTTTTCCAGCGCGTGTCCGCTGTCGCGGTTCCGGAAACCCAGAAGATAATTCCTCAAACCGATATCAACGATATAGTATTTTCCGAGGGTGCGCAGGTATTCTTTGCCCTTGATATCAAATCGCTTGATCTCATAAAACAGATAGCTTTCCGCCAGCGCGTTCACATAGGCCTGCACGGTATGCGTGCTCGGCGCGCCCTTTCTGTTTTGGGCAGTCAGAAGCCCTTCGCTGACCAGCGTATTGCCGATCGAGGCGGCGGAGACGTTGGAGCCGATATTATCGGCAAGAAACAGAATGATTTTCCGCAGCAGCGCCGGGTCGGAAATCTTTTGCCTTCCCCGACGCGCCTCTCTTTCCAGAATATCCCGCATCACGACGGTGGAAAAGATCCCGTCGAGCAGCGCGAGGGCTTTTTCCTGATCCAGCCCGATGTCCGCGATGCCGGGCATGCCGCCGAAACGTATATACGCGTCAAAAAGCTCCCGCGGCGTATAACCGGCGCCGTTTTTGTCAACGATCTCTTTCCGCGTGCCGCCCAGGGAGCTTTTTGTTTCGCGCAGCTCGAAACCGTGGAAATACAGGAATTCCCGGAACGAGAGCGGCAGCATCCGTATCTCGACGCATCTGCCGGAAAGATAGGTGGAATATTCAGACGACAGCAGATAAGCGTTGGAGCCGGTCACGTAAATATCGCAGTCGAGATCGACGCGAAGCGCGTTGACCGCGTTTTCCCACGCGTCGATCCGCTGGATCTCGTCAAAGAACAGATACATCCGCTTTCCCGGCACGACGCGGGCCTTGACGTAGCGGTACACGTCGTCCGACGACAGATCCTTGAACTCGAACGATTCGAAATTCATTTCAACAATCTGCTCGGGCAGAACGCCGGTTTTCATCAGATGCACAGCCATCAGCTTCAAAAGGCTTGATTTTCCGCAGCGCCGGATCCCCGTGACGACCTTGACCGGTTCGGTATCGCGGAATCCGATCAGTTTATTCAGATATAGGTCTCTGTTTTTCAGTGATTGCGATTGTATCATCATACACTCCTCCGTCGATAGAATTATAGCACAAACTTTCAAAAAAATCAAGTTATTGCAATCAATTGCAAAAAGTTTTAAAATCACAAAGTTTTTGCAGTGGTTTTTCTTATAAGAAAAACCGTTTCGAACGGAAAAAAATGAGCCCTGCGAGCTGTTGCTGCAAAACATATAACCGATTAACGGTTATAAGAACGGTTTAAGTGTGTTAAATTGTCTCACGCTGATACATATAATATCTATGTAATACGATTATACTCATTGTTTTACGATTACAGAGGTGTTCTATGGACGCAGAAAAAGTCGGGGCAAGAATCCGCGAATGCAGAAAAAGAGCGGGGATCACGCAGGAAAAGCTCGGCGAGGCGGTCGGGTTCTCTACGAATCATATCTCCGCGATCGAGCGGGGCGTCAATATGCCGCGGGTGGATAAGCTCGTGGATATGATGAACGTCATGAAATGCACGGCGGACGAGATATTCATAGACGTGCTTGACGCCGGGTATAAACGAAAGGCGTCGATCCTGGAGGATAAGCTGAACGGTCTTCCCGGCGAGGAGCGTCGAAAAATCCTCGATGTTGTGGAAGTGATGATCAAATCCGCGAAAAAATAAAAAAATCCGAAAAAAAGTGAAAGAGAAGCCAAAAAGCGACTGTTTTCGACAGCCGCTTTGATTATACTGTAGATGTAATTGTTAAACAATCAGTTGCGCAATATGTTGGGGGGATCACACAGAAGAGTCACGAAACCTTGAGTCTGAGTCGGAGCTTGTCGCTGATCATGGCGATAAACTCGCTGTTCGTGGGCTTGCCGCGGGAGCTCTGGATCGTATAGCCGAAGTAAGAGGAAAGCACGTCCACATCGCCTCTGTCCCAGGCGACCTCGATCGCGTGGCGAATGGCCCTCTCCACGCGGGACGGAGTGGTCTTATACATCTTTGCGACGGTGGGGTAGAGCACCTTCGTGACCGAACTCATCATATCCGGGGAGTCCACGGACAGCAGGATCGCGCTGCGCAGATACTGATACCCCTTGATGTGGGCGGGAACGCCGATCTGGTGCATGATGTCGGAAACGACGAGCTCCAGGTCGCGCGTTTCGTTTTTGTCCACGGGGATCAGCCCCGTCCGGTTCATCCTGCCCGTGAAGCGCAGGATCCGCTCTGCGAGAAGCCCGATATTGATCGGCTTGATGAAATAATAATCCGCGCCGGCGTCGAGCGCCTCCTGCTCGAAGTCGGGATCGTCCACGCCCGACAGCAGGAAGATGATGGGGCGTTTTTTCAGCTCCGTGCTGCCGAGGATCTTCAGCACGCCGAGCGCGTCGATGCGCGCCATGAAGGCGTCCATCAGCACCACGTCCGGCTTGCCGCTTTTGACTGCGTTGATGACCTCGCTGCCGTCCTTCGGCACGGTGCAGACCTCATAGCCGTAGGTGCGCAGCGTGGAGACGCATTCTTCGCTGAAGCTGTTTCCTTCTTCCGCGAGAAGGATTTTTAACTGACCTGTCATGTTGAATCGTCCTTTCTGTTTTTGGATTCTGCCATATTATACCATCAATGGCAAAAAATGGCAATGCTGTTGCTTGAAAAATGGCAGAAAATGCCATTTTCTAACTATTTCACAAATTTCAGCGACGATGTTCTGTCAGTTTTTATAATTCTAGTGTCGTCCGCTGTCGTTTTGCCGCGGATGATTGACTTATCTTCCCGATTTTTATACAATGGAAGAAAAACGAAACGGAGCGATCGAAATGGATTTTCCGGAGCAATATATCTGTGCCGGATATGAGATGAATTCTTATCGGAAATTTGTCCCTGCGCCTTATTTCCGCAAGGCGTTTTTCACCGATACCGCCGACTGCCGCATCCGCGTCACGGGACTCGGCTTCTACCGGTTCTGGATCAACGGCACGGAGCTCACGAAAGGGCTTTGCGCGCCGTATATTTCAAATCCGGACGATATCGTTTATTTTGATGAATATGATCTGTCTCCGTATATCAGGCTGAATGAAAAAAACGTGCTCGGCTTTCAGCTCGGCAACGGGATGCAGAACGCGCCGGGCGGCAGCATCTGGGATTTCGACCGGGCGAAATTCCGCGCCGCGCCGAAGCTCGCGTTCCTGATGCGGCAGGGCGAGCGAGTCCGGGTGTTCTCCGGCAAGAGCGTGAAGACCGCGCCTTCGCCGCTGTATTTCGACGATCTGCGCGCGGGCGTGCGGTACGACGCGCGAAAGGAGATCCCCGGCTGGAACCTGCCGGACTTTGACGACAGCGGCTGGGCGGACGCCGTGCTCTGCGAGTCGCCGCGGGGCGAAGCGCGCATCTGCGAGGCGGAGCCGATCCTGCCCGCGTATGAGCTGAAGCCCGTATCGGTACGCAAAGGTTCGCTCTTGCCGTACCGGCCCAGGGGCGACGTTCCGAAGGTCGAAGTGCCCGAGGACGCGTCGGACGGCAGAGAGGGCTGGATCTACGACTTCGGCAAAAACAACGCCGGGATCGTGCGCCTGAAGATCTGCGGCAGGCCGGGGCAGCGTGTGGTGCTGCAGTTTGCGGAGCTCTGCAGGGGCGACGCGCTTGATTATAATAATATCAATTTTTATCCCGACGGCTTCTCCCAGCGGGACGTGTTCGTTTGCAAGGGCGGGGAAGAGGTGTTCGTGCCGCCGTTCACCTATCATGGCTTCCGTTACTGTCTCGTCATGGGGATCGACGAAGCCCAGGCGACGCCGGAGCTGCTGACGTACCTCGTCTGCTCCTCGGCGCTCGGGACCGTGGGGCGCTTCGCCTGCTCCGACGAGACGGCGAACCGGCTTTACGAAATGTGCGACGCTTCCGACCGGTCGAATTTCTATTATTTTCCGACCGACTGCCCGCACCGGGAAAAGAACGGCTGGACGGGCGACGCGGCGCTCTCCGCGGAGCATATGCTGATGACGCTCGGAGCGGGCGCGAGCTTTAAGGAGTGGCTGCGCAATATCCGCAAAGCGCAGCGAGAGACCGGCGAGCTGCCGGGCATCGTGCCCACGGGCGGCTGGGGCTTCGCCTGGGGCAACGGCCCGGTATGGGACAGCGCGCTGATCCGCCTGCCGTTTTATGCCTATAAATATACGGGCGACAGGGAGATCCTCGCGGAAAACGCCGCGGCGATCCTGCGCTATCTGCATTACGCCTCCGAAAAGCGCAAGGCGAGCGGGCTTGTCGAATACGGTCTCGGCGACTGGTGCGCCGTCGGCGGGATGAAATCGACGACCGAGTCCACCGACAGCGTCACGATCATGGACTGCGCCGGCAAGGCGGCGGAAATGTTCGGCGTTCTGGGGCAAAAAAAAGAAAAAACCTACGCCGAAACGCTTTTCGCGGAAATGCGCGCAGCGATCCGCTCGCACCTGATCGATAAAGACCGCTGCGTCGCGGATACGGGCTGCCAGACGAGTCAGGCGATGGCGCTGTATTACGGCGTGTTTGACGAGGACGAGCGCGAAAAGGCGACGGCGTATCTGATCGACGCCATTCATAAAAATGACGACTTTATCGAATTCGGCATCATCGGCGCGCGGGTGCTTTTCCACGTGCTGAGCGATGCGGGCGAGGGCGAGCTTGCCTATAAAATGATCACCCGCCCGGAATTCCCGTCCTACGGGGCGCTGATCGGTTTCGGGGAAACGACGGTCCCCGAGAGCTTCGACTTGCCCGGCGAGGGGGGCGGCTCCCACGATCACCATATGTACTGCGATATCAAGAACTGGTTCATTTCCCGCGTCGCCGGGCTGCGCTATAACCCCGACGGGGACGACTGCCGCCGCGTGCTGGTGAAGCCGTCGTATATTTCTTCGCTGCGCTTCGCCGAGGCGGAATATCTCTCCCCGTACGGGAAGATCGCCGTGCGCTGGGAGCGCGCGGACGGCGGGATCCGCCTGACGCTCGACGCACCGGAGGAGATCGCGTATGAGATCGTCCTGCCGGACGGCACTGTGAGGACGGGATGCGGTAAATTCTGATTTGTGCGTCAGCACAAATCAGAATTTCGGGTATCGGGTATCGGATCTCGTGGATCGTGCTCGTAAATTGTATTATATCCTTCTCTATGTATTCGCAGCGTTAATGATATGATTTGAGCCGCGGTTTCGTCACGATATCCGATCCCCGATCCCCGATATCCGCGAAAAACACAGCCCGATAAATCGGAATTTACATATTTACATTTTCATTCTCTTGTGCTATACTCTAAATGTATAAATATAACCGAAAGGAAAATGACCTATGGACATTGTCAGAATCGGCATTATCGGCGTCGGCGGCATCGCAAATGCGGCGCACATTCCCGCATATCTTAAGAACCCTCACGCGCAGATCGTCGCTCTCTGCGATATTGACGCAAAGCGCGCCGAGGCCGCGAAGAAAAAGTTCTTCAAGGATGCGGCGGTATACGAGGACTATATGGACCTTCTCGCGGATGAGACCATCGACGCGGTGGATATCTGCACGCCGAACTATCTGCATTCCGAGATCGCGGTCGAGGCGTTCCGCGCGGGCAAGCACGTGCTTTGCGAGAAGCCCGACGCGGTGAGCGTCGACGAGGCGGAAAAAATGTACGCTGCGTCGCTTGACGCGGGCAAAATCCTGATGGTCATACGCAACAACCGCTTCAATCTGAACTCGCAGTATCTCAAAAAGTTTATCGAAAAAGACCGCATGGGCGATATCTACGTCGCGCGCGCGGTATGGCGCCGCAGACGCGGCATCCCCGGCAAGGGCGGCTGGTTCACGACAAAAGAGCTCTCCGGCGGCGGCCCGCTGATCGATCTCGGCGTGCATATGATCGACCTGACCTGGTGGCTGATGGGCTGCCCGGAGGTCGAGGCGGTCACCGGCAACACGTTCTGCAAATTCGCGGATAACGACGCGAAGGATTCTCCCAACGCCGATTTCGGCGACAGGGTCGAGAACGGCACGTTCGACGTGGAGGATCTCGCCATCGGCACGATCCGCTTCCGCAACGGCGCCGTGATGCAGTTCGAGGTAAGCTGGGCGAGCAATATCGAGAAAGAGGAGCGCTACGTCGAGCTTTACGGCACCCGCGCCGGCGCGTATTGGGACGGCAGCCGCAGCGTGATCTATTACGAAGCGCCCGACGGAAAGCAGAAGTCGAACTCAGTCGACCGGAACGAGATCATTACCGATCACGCGCATAATATCGGGAATTTCATCGACGCGGTCCGCGGCAAGGCGGAACCCTGCTATCAGCCTCAGCAGGGCGTCGAGATGATCAAGATCCTCTCTGCGATCTATACCTCCGCGGAGAACGGCGGCAAGGAAGTCAGGTTCTGATTTCCTGCGGCGCATCTCCGATACGAGACTGTTGTGAAAAAAGCATCGGTATCAGTCGGAACGCTCCGCTTGATACTGATGCTTTTCTTGAGAAGGGGGAGAGACGATGCGGCAGGCGCTCTTTACCGTCGCGGAGAACGAAAGGATCGCGGACGGTATTTATCAAATGACGCTTGCGGGCGATACCTCGGCGTTTTCCGCGCCGGGGCAGTTCGTGAACGTGAAGCTCGACGGCTTTTATCTGCGCCGCCCGATCTCGGTCTGCGATTACGACGGCAATACGCTGACGCTCATATATAAGGTCGTCGGCGGCGGGACCGGGGCGATGTCGAAGCTCGCGCGCGGGGCGTCGCTCGATCTTCTGACGGGCCTCGGGAACGGTTTCGACCTGTCGAAAAGCGGCGATACGCCGCTGATCGTCGGCGGAGGCGTCGGCGTGCCGCCGCTTTACCGCCTCTGCCGCGACCTGTCCGCGCAGGGCAAGAAACCGACGGTGATCCTCGGCTTCAATTCCGAAAAGGATCTGTTTTTCCTCGACGAATTCAAACGGATCGCGCACGGGGTGCGCGTCGCTACGGCGGACGGCTCCTTCGGCGAGAAGGGATTTGTGACCGACGTGATGCGGACGGTCTCGGATTATTCGTATTTTTACGCCTGCGGGCCGATCCCGATGCTCAAAGCCGTTTGCCGTACGGCGGAAACCGACGGGCAGGTCAGCCTTGAGGAGCGTATGGGCTGCGGCTTCGGCGCGTGCATGGGCTGCGCGGTCGAAACGGCGGAGGGCGCGAAGCGCGTGTGCAAAGACGGCCCCGTATTCACGAAGGAGGCGCTGAAATGGCAGATATGACCGTAAATCTCTGCGGATTACGGCTGGATAACCCGGTCATTCCCGCCTCCGGCACCTTCGGCTACGGTGCGGAATTCGCCGAGCTGTACGACATCAACATTCTCGGCACATTCTCCTTCAAGGGCACGACGAAGCAGGCGCGCTTCGGCAACCCGACGCCGCGCATCGCGGAATGCTCCGCCGGGATGCTCAACAGCGTCGGCCTGCAGAATCCGGGGATCGACGAGGTCTGCGGAAAGATCCTGCCCGCAATGAAAAAATATTTCGAAAAACCGGTCATGGCGAATATCGGCGGTTTTTCGATCGAAGAATATGTATACTGCTGTGAAAAGATCTCGCAGGCGGAGAACGTGGGACTTGTCGAGCTGAACATCTCATGCCCGAACGTCCACGGCGGCGGCATGAGCTTCGGCACCTCGCCGGAGTCCGCGGCGCGCGTCACGGAAGCGGTGCGCAAGGTCTGTAAAAAGCCGCTGATCGTCAAGCTCTCGCCCAACGTGACGGATATCGCCGCCATCGCGAAGGCCTGCGAGGACGCGGGCGCGGACGGGATTTCTCTGATCAATACGCTGCTCGGCATGCGGATCGATATCAAAAAACGCAGGCCGGTGCTCGCGAACAAAAAGGGCGGCTTCTCCGGCGACGCGGTGTTCCCCGCGGCGCTTCGGATGGTCTATGAGGTATACGAAGCGGTGAAGATCCCCGTGGTCGGCATGGGCGGCGTGTCGGGCGTCGACGGCGTGATCGAAATGATGATGGCGGGCGCGGCGGCGGTGGAGATCGGCTCTGCGAATCTCGTCGATCCGTTCATCTGTAAAAAAATCATCGAAGCCCTGCCCGGACGGATGGAGGAGCTGGGGATCGCCCGCCTTGCCGATATCGTCGGGGCTGCGCATTGACGGAATAAGACTTGAGACTTGAGACTGAAGACTTGAGACCTAAAATCGAAGTCAATGCATTTGTGTATGTCGTAAATTTATCTTTGGTCTTTGGTCTTTGGTCTTTGGTCTTTCATCTCTTACCCCGACGGCCGGAAACCATATATGAAAGGATTATATAAATGGGAAAAGACGTAATCATCGCCTGCGATTTTGACTCGAAAGAGAAAACGCTGGCGTTCCTCGATCAATTCAAAGGCAGAAAACCCTATGTGAAGATCGGCATGGAGCTGTTCTACGCCGCCGGTCCCGATATCGTGCGCGAGATCAAGGCGCGGGGGCACCGCATTTTTCTCGATCTGAAGCTGCACGATATCCCGAATACGGTCAAAAAGGCGATGGCGGTGCTCTCGGGACTTGACGTGGATATGTGCAACCTGCACGCCTCCGGTACGGTCCCGATGATGCGGGCGGCGCTGGAAGGGCTGACGCGCCCGGACGGCACGCGCCCCCTGCTGATCGCGGTCACGCAGCTCACGAGCACCGATCAGGAAACGATGGAACGCGATCTGCTCATCCGGGAGCCCATCGACAGGGTCGTGATGCACTACGCCGAAAACGCGAAACAGGCAGGCCTGGACGGCGTGGTCTGCTCTCCGCTGGAGGCGGAGAAGGTGCATTCGGTCTGCGGAAAAGACTTCCTGACCGTGACGCCGGGCGTGCGCTTCGCGGACGGGGACGTCGGCGACCAGAAGCGCGTTATGACGCCCGCCGAGGCGAACAGGATCGGCTCGGATTATATCGTCGTCGGCAGACCGATCACCGCTTCGCCCGACCCCGTCGCGGCGTATATGAGATGCGTGAACGATTTTACCTGCGACCCGGAATAAATGCTTCATACGATGAAGAGATCGACGGCGCGGAGGATAATGCGTAGTCGGCGACGGTTTTCTCTTTGTCCCTGTATATGGACCAACGGATCCGTAAAGCGCGCTTAAAGCTTCCGGACGGGCGAAAGATCTCTTTGGCATGGAAAAAATCATCCTACAAAATACATGAAAGAAAATAAAATCGGGGGAATTTCAATGGACCTTAACCGACAGATCGCGCAGGATCTTCTGAAGATCAGGGCGGTGTTTTTCCGCCCCGACGAGCCTTTTACCTGGGCGAGCGGCATCAAAAGCCCGGTCTACTGCGACAACCGGCTGACGCTGACCGCGCCGGAGGTGAGAAACGACGTGGAAAACGGTCTCGCGCAGGTCATAAAAGAGAATTATCCCGGCGTCGAGGTCCTCATGGGCACCAGCACCGCGGGCATCGCCCACGCCGCGATCACGGCGCATATCCTGGGGCTGCCGATGGGTTACGTCCGTTCCGGACATAAGGACCACGGCAGAGGCAATCAGATCGAGGGCAGGCTCGAGCCCGGGCAGAAGGTCGTCGTGGTCGAGGACCTGATCTCCACCGCGGGCAGCGTGCTCGAGGTCGTGGACGTGCTGCGCGAAGCGGGCGCGGAGGTGCTCGGCATCGTCAGCATCTTCACCTACGGCATGCAGAAGGGGCTCGACCGCCTCGCCGCCGCGGACGTGAAAAACGTGAGCCTGACGAATTTCGACGTGATCGCCGCCGTCGCCGCCGAGACGGGGTATATCAGGCCCGAGGACGTGGAGCGGCTCATCAAATTCAGAAACAATCCGGGCGACGAGAGTTGGATCGGGTAAGGGAAATCTTCTCTGACCGGAAACGATTCAGGCAACCATAAAAGCGTTGGAAGGAGGAGGAAATATGTGTGAAAAGAACGAAGCGATCCGGATCGGTGAGGATGTTGCGGAAAGGGCAAAAACGATACTCGGTCAGGCGCTTTCTGCGGTTGTTTTGTATGGCTCGTATGCGCGCGGCGACTATGACGACGAGTCCGATATTGATATTATGGTGCGCATCGACTGCACTCCCGAGCGCCTGAACGAATTGCGGGAGACGTTCATCGGGATTGCGAATGAGCTGTCTTTGGAACACGGGGTAGAGGTTTCTGTTTCACTTGCGGACGCCGCGACCTACGATCGCTATAAGAGATTCCTTCCGTATTATGAGAGTATTGAAAGCGAGGGGATCAAAATTGCCTGACAGGGAGCTTGTTGAGATTTCGCTGCTGCAATTGGCCCGGGCGAATCAGATTTTGAAGTCCATACCGATGCTGATCGAAATACAGGATTACTATTCTGCGGTAAACAGAGCGTATTATGCGGCGTTCCACGCGATCAAGGCGATGGAAGCGCTGGACAATTACGATTCAAAAAAACATTCCGGGCTGATGACGAATTTCAGAATGAAATATATCAAGACCGGAATCTTCGACGAGAGGTATTCTGAAATTTTGAAAGGATTGGCGCAATACAGACAGGACAGCGATTATAATATTTTTGTTTCAATATCGCTTGAAGTCGCGCAGCGACAGTACGAAAACGCCGTGGACTTCGTTGATGCGGTGGAAAAATATTTGCAGACAGTGACGTGAGGTAAGAAGATGCAGCACCTGATCGACATTCTCGACCTGACGACGGCGGAGCTGGACGCGCTGATCGCCAAGGCGAACGACATCATCGAACACCCTGCGGATTACGCCGAAAAATGCCGCGGCAAAAAGCTCGCGACGCTGTTTTACGAGCCCTCGACCCGCACGCGGCTGAGCTTCGAGGCGGCGATGTACGAGCTCGGCGGCAACGTGCTCGGCTTTTCCGAGGCGCAGAGCTCCTCCGCCGCGAAGGGCGAGAGCGTCGCGGACACGGCGAAGATCATCAGCTGTTACGCCGATATCATCGCCATGCGCCATTATAAGGAGGGCGCGCCGATGGTGGCGGCGATGAACGCCTCGGTCCCGGTCATCAACGCGGGCGACGGCGGACACAACCACCCGACGCAGACGCTCACGGACCTTCTCACGATCAGTCGTGAAAAAGGCAGGCTCTCCGACCTGACGGTCGGCTTCTGCGGCGACCTGAAATTCGGCAGAACGGTCCATTCCCTGCTCAACGCCATGCGGCGGTACGAGAACGTGAGATTCGTGCTCATTTCGCCCGAGGAGCTGCGCATCCCGGACTATCTGCGGCAGGAGCTGATCAAAGAGGGCGTGGAATTTACCGAGACGCAGAGCCTTGAGGCCGCGATGCCCGGGCTCGACATCCTGTATATGACCCGCGTGCAGCGCGAGCGCTTCTTCAACGAGGCGGATTATATCCGGCTCAAGGACAGCTACGTCCTCACCCCGGAAAAGCTCGCCGGCGCGCCGGCGGATATGGCGATCCTGCATCCGCTGCCGCGCGTCAACGAGATCTCCGTGCGGGTGGACGGCGACCCGCGGGCGTGTTATTTCAAACAGGCGCTTTACGGCAAGTATATCCGCATGGCGCTGATCCTGAAGCTGCTGAACATCGAGTGAGGTGTGCGTATGGTTATAACTCCCATCAACAACGGCATCGTGATCGACCACATCACCGCGGGCAAGGCGATGGTGCTCTATGATATATTGAAGCTCTCGGAGCTGGACTGCGCCGTGGCGATCATCATGAACGTCGACAGCGTGAAAATGGGCAAAAAGGATATCATCAAGATCGATAAGGTCTTCGACCTGAATTTCGACGCGGTCGGCTATATCGACCCCGGCGCGACGGTGAACATCATCCGCGACGGCAGGCTCGACAAGCGCAGGCATCTCGGGCTGCCCGAGACGGTCACCGGCGTGATCGCCTGCCGCAACCCCCGCTGCATCACCTCGACCGAGCAGGAGCTGCCGCAGGTGTTTCGTCTGACCGACCGGGAAAAGCGGATCTACCGCTGCATTTATTGCGAGAGCAAGGCGAAGAACCACTGAAAACACGCCCGGGCGTGTTTATAAATACTGATTTATGCGCTAAGCGCATAAATCAGTATTTATACATTTCCCCCCGAAAAAAATCAAATTCCACACGAATATCCGTCGAAAAAATTCTACATATAGGTGAGAGCGGAAAACTCTTGAAAACCTTTATGCGAAAAGGAGCTGTTCATGATGAAAAACAAGATAAGACGAACGCTGTCCGTGATCCTTGTGCTCGCGCTGTTCGCCGCGTTCCTGCCGCAGGCGGTCGCGTCGGCGAAAACGCTGCGGCTGCCGCGGGGCGACCTGTCGGGCGACGGGCGCGTCCGTTCGGACGACGCGCGCGACGCGCTGCAGCTTGCCGCGAAGCTGGTCCCGACGACCGACGAGGCGCTGCATTTCGGCGATATCGACGCAGACGGTAAGATCACCTCCCACGATGCGAGAAGGATCCTGCGCGCCGCGGCGAAGCTCGAGGAGCTGCCCCCCTGGGAAGAAACGCCCGATATCACGACCGTCTACGCGAAATTCGCGTCGGAGCTTCTGAAGACGCAGTACGCCCGGGAAAGAGCCGACGGCGGGTATAAAAACGTGATGATCTCGCCGCTTTCGGTGATGACCGCGCTGGCGATGGCGGAAAACGGCGCGTCGGAAAACACGCTGAAGCAGATCGAGCAGATGTTCGGCGTGAGCGTATCCGAGCTGAACGAAATCCTCTCCGATTACGTCAAAAACCTGCCGCAGACCGAAAAAAGCCGGCTCGTCGCGGCGAATTCCGTCTGGATCAGAGACGGCGCCTTTGACGGCATCGTGAAAGATTTCCTCGACGACAACAAAGAATATTATGACGCCGAGGTGCGCGAGGAGCCCTTCAACGACAAGACGCTGGCGGACGTCAACGGCTGGTGCGACGAGCATACCGACGGCATGATCAAAGAGATCCTCGACCGGATCGATCCCTTTGACGTGATGTATCTGATCAATGCGCTGACCTTCGACGCCGAGTGGGCGCAGCCCTTTGAGACGGACGAGGGGATGAAACGCGAGTTCACCAACGCAGACGGCACGAAGGCCACGGTGCAGATGATGCACGGCGACGAGACGACGCTGCTCGAGACCGAAAAGGCGGAGGGGTTCGCCAAGGCTTACGCGGGCGGGAAATATCAATTCGCCGCGCTGCTGCCGAAGGAGGGGACCACCGTCGACGACCTGATCGCGGATATGGATGAATCCACGGTTTCGGGTCTTTTCGCAAACGCCGCGGCGCCCGATTATCAGCTTCGGATCGCTCTGCCGAAATTCGAGACGGAATACGACTGCTCGATGGTCGAGACGCTGAAAACGCTCGGTATGACGGACGCTTTCAGCGGCGACGCCGCCGATTTCAGCGGCATCGGCAGACTGAAGGACGGGAACAACGTTTATATCTCCGACGTGATCCACAAGACCTTTATCTCCGTCGACGACCTGGGCACCCGCGCCGCCGCGGTGACCGCGATCGTCGCCGAGGCGAACGCGGTCATGAAGAGCCGCACGATCGTTTTCGACCGTCCGTTCGTATATATGATCGTGGACAGCGCGTCCTGCCTGCCCGTTTTCATCGGCGTGATGAATCAGATGGGGAAGTAAGACTTGCGTTTCGAGACACTCCGTGGATCAGATTCATGTGAAACGGGAGAAATATTATGATGAAATACTTCGAAAAGATACTCTGCGGGATCCTGTGTCTTGCCTTTTTGTTCACCTGCTCCGCGCCGGCGGCGTTCGCCGCCGCCGCGGACGGCAGGGTGCCCGTGCTGCTGCGGTTTGACGTGAACGCGCCCCTGCCGCGCATCAGCGAGCTGCGGGAAAAATACGGTCTTGACGAAACCGCGCTCGAATATGTTCCGGGTGTTGCGAACGTTTACCGGGCGACGCTGGAGCCCGACGTGCTGCGCAGGCTTTCCGCCGGCGAGCCGGGCGTCAGCGCGGACTTCAACTTAAAAAGCGTGCAGGCGAATGAAAACGCCGTGAAAATTGTCGGCGAGCTGTTCGGATTCGTCGCGTTCGCGGGGGAGAATGCGCTCTATGCCGCCGCAGACAGCCGCATCGAAAAAACGGACGGCGGCTGGGCGGTGCGCAGCGAGCTGCTGACCGTGTTTCAGCATCTGACCGTTACGACCTATCTGCAGAAGCGGATCAACGGCGAATACGTCACGGTCGACGTGTGGGATATCTCGCACGACCGCAAGGGCATGGCAGTCGAGCGGGATTTTGAGAAGGGCGAGGCGACCGTCGACGCAAACGGCAAATATTATTTTGTAACGGCGCTTGCGGATGAACGTGCGCTGCGCGCCGGCGCGGACGAGGATTTCCGCACCGTGACGATGTTTGACTGCGCGATGCAGAACAGCGCCGAGGGTTTTTCGCTGCGCGTAGTCGCTTATCCGGACGGCAGCCGGACGAACATCGACGCGAGCATCCCGGCGGAAGAAGACGAGCTCGCCGTAAACGGCGAAAGCAAACGGCCGGTCAGCCTGGAATACTTCTGTCCGATCAGCGACAGCATTCAGTCTATGGGCAAAGGGGCGTATCTGACAAAACGAAGCGAGCTCGAACAGAGATACGGCATGGAACCGCATACGCTGAACGTGAACAGCTTTATGAATTATTGCGGCTGGCTGACCGAGGAACAGATCGAGGCGATCGCGCGGGACGAATATGTAGCGATCTATCCGGGCTTCGGCCTTCCGGAGCTGGCTTTGACCTTCATCACCGGGGATATCTTCGGTTATACCTTCCGCTATCGGCTCGACAGTGAACCGGACTCGGGCGCGCGCTACGTCAGCGTCGGCGGCGACGCCGCGCTGCGGGACGGCAGCTTTGTCTGCCGCGCGGAAGCGCTGACGCTGGAAAAAAACGTGAAGCTCGTCACGCTGCTGCAAAAGAAAGAAAACGGGAAATACGTCACCGTGGATTCCCGGGAAAAGTCCGCCGCGGCGCCCGAAGGACCGCTGACGGAGGCAGACGTCGTCTCCGGCGCGGCGGCGTACGATCCCGGAGCGAGAGAATATCTGTATAATCTGTCGATCGAAGACGAAAGAACGGTCGAACTGCCTGACGCGGGCGAATACCGCGCGAAGGTCGTCGTTCAATACGGCACGCGGATCGCCGCGGTCGATCTCTATCCCGACGGCAGCCGTCAGTATTGCGGCGACCCCGGCAATAACGGAAACGCCGATTCCCGGGACGCGCGCTATACGCTGCGCTGCGCCGCCCGGCTTGAGGATCTTTCGCGGTTTCTGCCGGAGGAAAAGGCGTTTGAGGACCGAATCATGGATTTCGACGGCGACGGCCGCGTCACGAGCGCCGACGCAAGGGCGATCCTGCGCCTCGCGGCGAGGGTTGTTGCATAAATTCAGATTTGTGCGCAAGCGCATAAATCTGAATTTCGGGTATCGGATATCGGATTTCGCGGTTCGTGCTTGTGAAATATGTTCTGTCTTTCTCTTGTATTAACAGCGTTTATTTTATGATTTATGCCGCGGTTCCGGCACGATATCCGATACCCGATATCCGATATCCGCAAAAAAAATCCCGCGCCCTGCCGTTTGGCTGAGCGCGGGGTTTTGCATATTATTCCAGAATAAATCTTCGGATATCCTCCGCGCTGTCCGCGAGCATATCCGCGCCGGCGGCGGCGAGCTCTTCGCGGGTACCGAAGCCGTAGACCGCGCCGATCGAGGCGACGCCGACCTTTTTCGCTGCGTCGATATCGAAATGCCGGTCGCCGATCATCACCGCCTCCGATCTGTCCGTGATCCCGAGACCGTCGAGCGCGATGCGCAGCAGTGCGTCTTTGCCCGCTTCCTTATAATCCATTGAGATGCCCGAGATAAAATCGAACTTGCCGAGCACGCCGAGGCGGTCGGCTATTTTTTCGATGAACTGCTGCGGCTTGCTGGAGCAGATGCCGGTTTTCACGCCGTTTTCGCGCAGCGACGTCAGAAGCTCCGCGATCCCGGGATAAAGCTCCGCTTCCTCGCAGCCGAGGGTGCGGTATCGTTCGCGGTAGTATTCGACGAGGGTATCAGACTCCTCGCGCGTCACGCCGTAGATATCGCAGAACGAGTCGTAAAGCGGCGGCCCGATGAAATACCGCAGCTTTTCGCGGTCGCTTTCCTCGATGCCGAATTTTTTCAGCGCGTAGATCACGCAGTTGATGATGCCCTCGCCGGAATCGGCGACCGTGCCGTCGAAATCGAAGATCGCGGCGTTGTATTTTTTCATTTTCCTTCCTCTTCCACTGTAATGTATTCCCGGAGCTTTTCAAACAGCCCGTCTCCGATCCCCGGGACGTCGACGATCTCTTCGACTGCGGCGAACGCGCCGTGTTCCTCACGGTAAGCGACGATGGCGGCGGCCTTTTTCTCTCCGATCCCGGGCAGTTTTTCCAGCTCGTCCGCGGATGCGGCGTTGATATTCACGGACAGCCGTTCTTTTGCGGCGTCCGTGACTCCCGTCGCCGCGGAAACGCGGAACGCGACGTCCGTGCCGTGACGCTCGCTGTAAGCCCACAGAACGAGAACCAAAGCAAGAAAAACCGCCGTCGCGGCGCACGCAACGATCGCGGTGAGGTTTTCATTTCGTTCACGTTTGGCGGTGCGGTCGGGCATGGTTACAGCC
>JAFRTA010000417.1 GCA_017427315.1 Clostridia bacterium | reverse complement strand
TGGGTGCAGGCCTCGGTGGTGATCGTGAAGCCCTGGGGCACAGGCAGACCGATGTTCGACATCTCGGCCAGGTTCGCGCCCTTGCCGCCGAGCAGCTCGCGCATGTTCGCGTTGCCTTCGGTGAACAGATACACGTACTTTTTCATAAAAACATTTCCTCCCAAATTATTTTCGGATCCGATCATGCGCTTTCGCGCAGGGGTAGTTTACACCGTCAGTTATTATATCACACCGAAAGAAAAAAGCCTATAGTTTAATCCGATAAATTACAGGCTTTAAATAATATTTTTTTGTATATTATTTTACAGCGCGTCAACGCGCCGTCCGCACCGTCAGGCCTTGATTGTCTCGGCCTCTTTTTTGCGGGCTTTTTTCTTCTTTTCCGCCTCGGCCTCCATGAACGCCTCATAAGCGTCGACCACCGCGTTCGCATCGCCGTCCATGATGAAATTGCCGTTATGGATCCAGATCGCGCGGTTGCACAGATTGCGGATCGTATCGTTGTTGTGCGAGACGATCAACACCGTTTTATCCTCCTGCGAGATCATCTCCTGCAGGCGGGCGAAGCTCTTCTTCTTAAAATTGATATCGCCGACGGAGAGCACCTCGTCCACAAGAATGATATCCGATTCCAGAACCGCGGTAATGGAAAAAGCGAGCTTCGAATACATACCGCTCGAATAGGTTTCAACGGGCGCGTCGATGAAATCGCCCAGCTCGGAGAACTCCACGATCTCGTCGTAACGGGAAGCGACGTATTCTTTCGTAAAACCCAACAGCATCCCGGAAAGATAGATATTCTCCCTGCCGGAAAGCTCTTTTTGAAAGCCGACGCCGATCGCCATCAGCGAAACCGTGTGGCCGCAGGTGTCGATCGTACCGCTGTCCGGTTTGAAAATATTCGCGACCGCCTTCAGAAGCGTCGACTTGCCGCTGCCGTTCTTGCCGATCAGACCGACGATCTCCCCCTTCGGAACGATAAAGGAAACGCCCTTGACCGCCTCGAATTTCTTGATCTGACTGCCCCTTTTGAAGATCGCTTTGACGATCGTCTGCGACTGGATCGTACGGTAGGTGATGTGCAGATCCTTGATGATCAGCGCGGGTTCCGACTCTCTTCTGATGATCGAATCCTCCGCTTCCGCTTCCGCAATGGCGTCGGCGAGCGAGCTTTCCGCCGATGCGGCGTTTACCGTATTCATTTCGTCCTGCATAGTCTTCCCTCCCGTCAGGAAATCTTCGCGTAGCCGGCTTCGTATTTATGGATCAGATGCACGCCGAGGGCGCAGAACGCAAGCCCGACCACCGCCCAGATCCCGACCCAGAGCCAGTTCGGAGACTTTCCGTAAAGGATGCACCTGCGCAGACCGTCCATAATGCAGGAGATCGGGTTTGCGCGCAGGAGCAATTTCTGGACAGTCGGATAATTCTGGGAAAGCGATTTATTGCGAGAAATGCTGTAAAACACGCCGGACATATAGAAAATCAGCCGCATGACAACGCTGACTGTTTTTTCGAGGTCGGAAATGAACACGCCGAAATGCAGCATCAGAGAGCAGCCGGCAAAGGACAGGATCATCAGCACGATAAAAAGCGGGATGCTCTCGATAATATGCCAGGTAAAGGGTACTTTCCAGATGAACATCATCGGGATCAGCAAAAGATAGGAGATCGCGATCTTGATCGCCTCCAGCATCATCTGAACGAGAACGAAAATATATTTCGGCACGTACGTTTTGGTCACGATGCCCCGATATTTGCGCATCATCACGACGCCGCGCTTGATGCAGCGGTCGAAATAGTTCCACGTATTCAGACCGATAAAAACAAAAAGGGGGAAATACGACACGGACTGATTGAAAATCAGATTTGCCACGAACGTATAAGTCAGCATGAACAACAGCGGTTCCAGAAACCACCAGAGCCAGTTGAGATAGGTGTTCGCCACCTCGGTCTTGAGGATCGAGACCGGAGCGTATCCCAGGTACCCCCTGTATTTTTTCAGATTTGAGAAAAATAACCGCATATATGATTTCCTTTTATGATATTTTTTCCAGAATCAGATCGCCGAGCACGGCGGACATATTCTCCCGGAAATACGGGTGCAGCAGCAGCTTCATCTCCTCGCGCTCCTCCGCTTTTTCGTCAACGCCGTTTCTGACGTCCTCGAAAAAGCGCAGCAGCGCGTCCGCGTCGCCGATATGTACGCCCTTGAGCACGGAGTATACGTCGTCGTAGAAAAAGCCGCGCTTGGCGATATATTCCTCCACGTCGTCGGTCGTCAGTCCGATCGGCTTCCCCGTCAGCAGATAATCGTAATAGACCGTGGAGTAATCGGTGATCATCGCGTCGGAGCAGCCGAGCAGCTCGTTGGTCTGCACGCCCTTCGCGGAGAGCATGCTGTCTG
>JAFRTA010000416.1 GCA_017427315.1 Clostridia bacterium | reverse complement strand
TCTCCGAAAAGCTTGCCGTAAGATATAATTCAAAGAATATTTTCGATTATATTCCTCTGACCGCAGATTATGCGATTTATGAAATTCCGATTCTGCGGGAATGGATCGGCAGAACCGTCATCGATATCGACGTCCGGCGCAAGTATAACGTCAACATCGTCGCGATACGGAACGGGAAAGACTTTCGCGCCATGCCCGGCGCGTCCTATTTATTCTCCGAAGGAGATTCCGTCGTCGTAATAGGCAAAAGCGCAGACGTTTTCACACTGACGGCAAAAAGCGAAAATCTATCGTAATCATTCCCGATAAATCGGGAAAACCCAGACTCGGAGGTGCATGCAATGATTCTCTTGATAAAAAGACTTCTATCCATTTTGATTTCGTTAATCACCATTTACGGAATATCAAACGGAAAAGAGAAGGGAAAATTCGTGCAGAACGCAGACGTATCCGTTATCGTAAACCCATGTGTCGAATATCAGACGATATCCGGTTTCGGCGCTTCCGCCTGCTGGTGGGCGCAGGATATCGGCGCAACGGATAACGCCGAAGACGTCGCAAAGCTTCTATTCGGCAAAGACGGTCTTGCTTTGAATATTTACCGCTATAATATCGGCGGCGGAGAAAAAGAAAACCCGAACAGCCGTATCGGCGGCAACCGTGCGACGGAAAGCTTTTATTATCTGAACGAGCAGACGGGGGAGTATGAATACGACTTTACGCGGGACGCAGCAGCGCAGCATATGCTGGATCTGGCTCTTGCGCAGGGGTGCGTGGATACCGTTGTGCTGTTCGCGAATTCTCCGCATTATTCCATGACCGTAACCGGTCAGGCAACGGGCGGAACGGAAGAGTTTTTTTCCAATCTGCCCGAGGAAAATTATCAGGCCTTTGCAGATTATTTTATCACCATCGCAGAGTATTTTCTCGGCAAAGGCGTTCCGGTCAAATACATCAGCCCGATCAACGAACCGCAGTGGTCCTGGGGCGGCGGCTGGGTCGGGCAGGAAGGCTGCCATTACGAGACGGACGAAATCGTCGCTCTGATGAAAGTATTTGCGAAGTCCATTACCCGAAGCGGTCTTGATATCAAGCTCATGGCGCCCGAAAGCGGCGCGCTCGGCGACCAGACGATAGAATGGTTTGACCGTCTGACGTCAGACCCGGAAATCGCCGCGGTTCTCGGTTCTCTTTCCTATCACAGCTATTGGAGCGACGGAAACGCCGCGGAAAAGTATAATTTCGGAAACACCTTGAAGGAAAAGGGATATTCCGTTCCCGTCGACATGACGGAATGGTGCGAGCTTCCGCTGGAACACGATAACTCCGATTTCGGCGGCGCGATGCGTACCGCCAGGATCATCGCGCAGGATCTCGAGTTATCCGGCGCCAATTCCTGGTCCGCATGGACGGGGGTGAATAATTACGGCACGAAAGAAGACGGCACAAGGTGGTCCGACGGCCTTTTGTCCATGAGCGACGGCGGCGAGGAGTTTGAGACCTGTCAGAGATATTACGCGCTTGCGCATTACAGTAAATTTATACCCGCCGGTTCCGTACGGGTCAAAGCCTCGCAGGATATTCGCGACGTGACCTTTGTGAAAGATGAAAACGGGAAATATATCGACGGACAGCGTTCATTCAACGTCAGCGCGTGGAAGACGCCGGATAAAAAATTCGTCGTCGTGATCGTAAATGAAGGCGCGGACCGAAAATTCGTTATCAGCGAGCTCGGTAAAATCAAATCAGCGGTATGGCAGTCGACCGCCGACGCGCAGCTCGAAAAAACGCACGACGGTATTGCTCTGCCGCTTATAAACTGTCCTTCTCAAAGCATCACGACAGTCGTTTATTATTGACAGGGAGACGGTGAAAATGGATAGGATCATATATCAATACTGCGCCGTAATCGGCGTTGACGGAATGGGTTCGTTCAACAAACAGGCCAATACGCCGAACCTTGACCGCATTTTCCAAAACGGCGCGGTGACCTATGACGCGCTTTCCATGGACCCCACAATCAGCGCGGAGAACTGGGGCGCGATGCTCCTGGGAGCCACGCCCGTCGTTCATGGGTTGACCAACGGTTTTGTCGGCAGATTTGAATATACCAACCGGGAATTGCCTTCCGTTTTTACAAGAATCAGGCGTGCGTATCCGGAAGCTTATCTCGCAAGCGTCGTCAACTGGGACCCGATCAACCACGGTATCATCGAACACGACGTCGGCGTTGATTTCGCTACAGCCGAAAACGACGATTTTCTTACGCCGATGATTCTGGAGCGTATTGCCGGAAAACCGAAGTTTTTATTCGTTCAATTCGACGACGTCGACGGGGCCGGGCACGGAAAAACCTACGGCAGCGACGAATATCTGAAAGCGGTTGAACATGCCGATGCGCTCATAGGTCGGATTTTTGACGCTTACGAAAAAGCCGGTATCCTCGACGAAACGCTGTTTGTCGTTACCGCCGACCACGGCGGTATCAGGCGCGGTCACGGAACTTACACGGAAACGGAAAAACGCGTTTTTCTCGGCATACGGGGCAGGGGACTCATGCGCTCCGACGTCGGGTACGCGCGCACGAAAGATATTGCCGCTATCGTCCTTTACGCGCTCGGAATCGATTTACCGGAGTATGATATCAACGGTTTTTCTTCTCAGGTACCCGAAGGGATCTTTCCATGGAAAGACGACGAATATCGCATTGAAAAAACCGAAATCCTCATCCCCGAGACCGGGCCTACTCCCGCTTTCCGTGCGAAAAACGGGCTTGCAGGCTTATTCGATGAAAAGCGTATCCTGTTCGCGATGTTCTTTGACGATAAAATCGTTGACGAAACCGGAGGCTGTACGTTTGAGGAAGTGAATCGCATCAAGTATTATTCCAACGGCGTGAGAGGCTCGTGCGCCGAATTCGGCGCTACGGGCTACGCTGTCGCAAAGAATAAGCTGAATGTCGGCGGCGGGTCTTTTTCGATTGCCGTTTGGCTCAAGCTTGACGAATCGCTCGTTGAAGGCGCGGTAATCTGCTCCAACAAGGACTGGTGGTGGCAGAATCGCAGGGAAAGGGGATTTGCCGTCATTTTAAGCAATAACGCGACCAATTTTTCCGTCAGCTCGGGAAACGGCAATCTTGAGGTCATCACGCCGATTCCCGGAGAAACCCCCGAAGGATGGCTCCACCTGATCGCTGTTTACGACAAAGAAAAGAAACAGATTCGGATTTATCACAATTTCAGTTATATCCGCTCTTTCCCGTTGGAAGACGAATTCATAAAGGATCTTTCGACGGATAAATTCGTAATCGGCAACGATTCGGGCATGCAGCATAACGATAAAACGTGGCCGTGCATTTTCAGAGCTGACGACCTTCTGTTTTTCGACGGCGCATTTCTTGACGACGACGTAAAAAAACTTGCCGAATACTACGCCTGACGGCCGGTATGACTCGACGCAAAAAAGCCGGAGAGCTCCTCTCCGGCTTTTTCTGTTCCGACGTTTATCGGTCGTTTATCCCAAACCTGCCCCAATACGAAGGATCATCCTCGCGTCGGCAGAGGTCGTTTTGCCGTTCCCGTCCGCATCGGAAGCAAGCCGACGTATATCATCCGGCGTTTCAATCCGTGCGGCGTAACGAAGCGCCGTGCGCGCATCGGAGGAATTGACCTTCCCGTTTCCGTCAATATCGTTTCTGACAATGATCGTATACGCCAACGCCTCTGTCCCGTCCTCAAGACAGACGCGAAGCATATCGCCGGTCGCCGCGGGGTCGTCGTCCGCCGGATTCGGGGCGTCATGTTTTTCAATCCGAATTGTATTATCCGATCGAATCCAATCGAATACTTCTCCACACTCCAACGTGTCGCCGATGAACAGCGTCAGATTCTGATGATTGAAGCGAAGCAGCTCCGGAACGATTGATTGCGGAGAATATACGCTTTTCCATTGCGCGTAAAGAACGGTCGTTTTCTCGGACAGCAAAAGCTTTTCCCCGGCATTAACGCCTCTTCCGGTTCCGTCCGGGCGCGTATTCCAACCGTCGAAAACGTATCCGTCAGGCCCTGTAATCGGGGTAACGGCATGATTGATTTCCCTTGCTGTAACGCTGTCGCCGATCGTAAGCATTTCTCCGTTATAAAGATATCCCGTGCCGCCGTTCGCGTCGTAATATACCTCGGCTCCGTTTTCTGCGAAACCTCTGTCAAGAGCCATCCTGCGTTTCATCGCAAAATCAGAAAGTTTATCGCACTCCCTCAGGAAAGACGCTTTCTTTTGCTCAACCGTGTCGCCGTTCAACAAATTCCAGCGAAAAGCGTTCATGACCGCCGAAGAAGCAACTGTATCAATCATTTCCGGAAGCCTTTCCAACTCATTTGATATCTTTCCGTTCAGCGACTTCCATTCCTGCGAAACCGTCGACCTGAAATCTTCCTGCCGGTAAAGACGGGTGAATATCGTCGGAGACTGTGCGTTTTCCTTCATGTAAAACAGCGCGTTGGCCCACCATGTTTCGGGATCCGCAACGTTGAACGGCAATTTGCCGCTGTATCGCGTATTCCCAAAAGACAGGTCGAAATCCCATGCCGGACCGGCATGAAGAGCATCTTCTCCCGCGTCTTTATAGAAATAGCAGCTCGATTGACCGGCGTCGCGATGAAACGTATATTCGGTCAAAATATACATTTTGACGAGCTGGTCCATATCGAAGTATTCCGTATAGTGCTTTCCTTTGTCGTTTTTCCCGGTTGAGGAAACGATTGCATTTTCGGCGTCGTTAAATATCTGTTCGATATACCTGACTTCTTTTTCCGATGCGTATTCCGGACTCTTTAAAACGATCGCCTGTCCGTTATTCGTAACGAAACCGCAGATTTCATTCAGATATCGGTCCGGCATCTCCGTCTCAAGGAGATATCCGCCAGAATAATCGGCGGGGGACTTGATTTTCACCCACTTATCCGTTCCCGGCGCATAACTGTCGACAGCGCCTCTTCTTTGCGCTTTTTCGACGTCCGTTCCCGGATTTGCTTCTTCGTTCGCATTTTCGAGGTCTGTGATATCCACGCGCGTTTCCCCGATTTCAACGCTTTCGAGAATCTGATAATTCCCTTCATATCTGCCGTTGATATACAAATCGACAGTACGGTAAGAAGGCGTATAGCGCAGACCGAAGCTTTCGGCAAGATCAAACGCAACGGAATTACGCAAAAGCGTCGCGTCGAAATGGTTTGCGAGAAGCGACCATTTTTTGGCCTTTCCCATGCCGAGAACATCCGTTTTCTTATCAAATTTAATATTATACGGCTTCTTATCCGCCGCCCAGGTGGAATTCCCGCGCCCCTTGATGGATTTCAGCTCCGCGCAGTCTATTACGGCGCTGCCGTTCTCAACCAGCGTGAAATCTCCTTTTTCTTTGTTGGATTTGCTCTCGTGAATTTTTTCAAGAGATCCCGATTCCGTGTCGATATATACAGACGGAAGGTTTTCGGACTTCAATACGCGAAGCGTTTTTTCCTGCCCGTCAACGGCAACGGTATGCTCGCCGGCGGAAAAAACAGAGGTCGAAATGCCATCGGCGATTTGCCGTCCGTCCACCGTCACGGTATGCTTTCCCGGTAAAACCACGGTCAGGTTCGATTCATCACAGCCCGAAGGAAGATATAAATATAATATGTCTTCGTCTCCGTCTTTCTGAACGGCTATCTTTGTTTTCGTTATTTCCGGAAAGGCGGTTACGCCGATTTGTATTTCTTCTTCCGCGGCAAACGCCGGAATCATGCAAAGAAATGCCAATAATAACGTCAGGATAACGCATATGATTTTTTTCATGGAAAATCTCCTTTTCACGTCTGGTTCTATCTATTAGACGACAAAAACACGAAAAACAATTGATTAAAAAAAAATATCATCATATTTTGTCAGATATGACAATTTTCCGATATCGTTTCGGATAATACGACGAATCACACGGGCATTCCGAGAACGGGCTTGTCCGTAAAAAGAACCGCGTCTGCTGCAGCGCTGTCCGTCTCAAAAACAATTACCTCGTTTTTTCCTTTCTTCAGCAACGGCGCCGGTATATACAGCGTCTTCTGCGGCCCCGCGTCGTTGTAATATCTTCCGAGATTAAAACCGTTGATAAATACGACGCCCTTATGGAATCCGTCAAGCCGAAGGAACGTGTCGCAGGGCTCATCCTCAATATCAAGATATCCGCGCAAAAAAGAAGCAACGTCCGTTTTTCCGCAATACGGGGCATAACGCAGAGAGGAAAGGTCCTTCATTTCAAGCGGATACATCTTCCAGCCGAAATGATACTGCAGCCCGAACCGTATCCCGCGCAGTCCCTTCCGGTCTTTCAGCTTCGGACCGTAATTGACGCGCCCCATGTTCTCGCAGAGCATATCAAGGCGGACGCTTTCTCCTGTTTTCAGCGAGACGCGTATTTCGTCCTTATGTCGCGAACGTTCGAAATATCCGCGGTATTCGCCGTCAATGAACACAACGGCTCTGTCGTGCACCTCGTCGATATTCAGCTCGGAATCCTCACGCGGACCGGACAGAACGGCGGAATAAAGCGTAAACCCGTGATTCTGACCGATGGCCTCCATATATTTCGGCGCCGCCGTTTCGATCGGATCGGAGAGCAGGGGAGCGGCGGTAAAGATATCGCAGCATTCGGTCAGTTTAACTTCTCCGTAAGCTTTTTTCTCCGTGTTTTTCGCGGTTACAGGCGGTAGCTTTTTTTTGAAATACCGTTCGATCTCTTCTCTGACGGCGTAATACGCCGGCGTCATGTCGCCCGCTTCGGAGAGCAGCGCGCAG
>JAFRTA010000415.1 GCA_017427315.1 Clostridia bacterium | reverse complement strand
CGTTTACGCCGAGCACCTGCCCGGTGATATACGACGCGTCGTCCGAGGCGAGAAAAGCGACCGCCGAAGCGACCTCCTCAGGCGTGCCGAGCCTTCCCATCGGGATCTCCTCGCAGAGCGCCGCGATATCCCGTTCGGAAAACGGTGAAAGCATCGGCGTATCGATCACGCCCGGCGCGACGCAGTTTACCGTGACGCCGGAGAGCGCGGTCTCCTTCGCGAGCGCCTTTGTCAGCCCGATCACCCCTGCCTTTGCGGCGGAATAATGTACCTCGCAGGAACCGCCGACCTGCCCCCACATGGAGGAAATATTGACGATCCTGCCGTATTTGCGGCGGATCATGCCCGGCAGGACGGCTCTGCAGCAGCGGAACACCGCGGACAGATCGCAGCCGATCATCGCGTCCCAATCCGCGTCCGTAATATCGGTAAACAGCTTCTGCTGCGCGACGCCCGCATTGTTGACAAGCAGATCGACGGCGCCGGCTTCCTCCTCCATCTTCCGGAACGCGTCGGCGGTACGGTCCGGCTCCGTCAGGTCAAAACGCACGACAGAACACGAGAAAAGCTCCGCACCGAGATGCAGAGCTTTTTCGACAGATTGATTACAGCATGCGTATACCCTGAAGCCGTCGGAACAAAGCTTTTTCACGACCGCGGAGCCGATGCCCCCGGAAGCGCCTGTTACAACAGCCGTTTTCATTTCCTTCCGCGCTCCTTAATTGTTCGGCATATCGCCCATGATATCGGCGATAAAGGAAACGTAGCTCTTCTTCTCGAAATCCCCGGGGATCGCGATGTCCGCGGCGGTGATGTCGCCTCTGACGTTCGAGGTCTCAATCATCGTGTGGCAGATGCCTTCGAGATCGTACATTTCGATCTTGGCGATTTTATCGCCGTCAACATAGAATTTCAGGATCCCTTCGGGCGCGGTGGAGGTGTAGATTTTCACGGCCTTGCCGTTGTACTGCCCGTCGTCCTCGACCAGTTCGTTGCCGGTGGCAACCTCGCCGAAATCGAGATCAAGCTGCGAGATATCGAGCCCGAGCGTGTCCATGATGCTGTCGGTCAGCTCGATATAGGATTTTCTCTCGTTGGAAATGAGATACATTTTGCCGCCGATGGAAGCCATATCCAGCGCGATGCCGCTCATTTCGGCGCTCATTCTGATATCATCGCCGTTTTTCAGGAACGTGATCGGGATCGACTCGCCCTCGCTGGTCATTTTGCCGTAGATGCCGAATCTGCCGCCGTTCAGCATATCGACGAACTGGTCGACGATCGCGCTCTTCGCGATCGGAATCAGCTCGGTATTCTGCACGGGCGCGTCGGAAGCCGCCGCAGCGGGCACCGTCTCGGTCGCGACGACGGACTGGCCTTCCACGTCGGTCACCATCACGGGTTCTCCCTGCGCGTCGGTCACGGTCACGGTCGCGGGCGCTTCCGCGCCGGAAGGATCCGCCGCGCCGGCCTTAACGCCCTGCAGATAATAGTGCGTGACGCCGTCCGCATCCGTCACGGCGACGGTAACGAACGAGCCGTCCGCGTTGGTGACGAACTGATACTGCGTTTCGGAAACGGCAATCGTCTCCACGTATTTTGCGGTGGACTGGCCCGGGTCGCTGCCGGTGGGATCGTTCGTTTCCCCTTTGCTTTTGCAGGCTGTGAATACGCAGACGAGCGCAAGCGCGACTGCCAAAAGAACGATAAGCTTTTTACTCATAATTCCATCTCCGTTTTAAAAAATTTATATTATTCTACATCAAAAACCCCAAAAAATCAAGCGCATTTGGAAAAATTCTCCGTTCGGTCTTTTTTTGTTAAAAATTTGTTTTTTTACGGTTGACCTTTCTGCGGAAGATATAGTAAAATAAAGACCGAAAAGAAACGAAGCGGAGGCGCAGTCATGATAAAAATCTCACCCTCGATCCTCTCCTCGGATTTCTCGAATCTGGAGCGCGAGATTCGCTCGCTGGACGCGGCCGGCGCGGATTGGATCCATATCGACGTAATGGACGGCGCCTTCGTACCGAATATTACGCTGGGTTTCCCGGTCATCCGGGCAATCCGCCCACATACGATACGGCCTTTCGACGTACATCTGATGATCGACCGCCCGGAACGGTACGCCGCGCAGTTCGTAAAAGCCGGAGCGGATATCGTGACGTTCCATATCGAGAGCACCGACCGGCCGCGGGAGACCGTCGGACTGATCAGGGAAGCCGGGGCTTCCGCGGCGGTATCCCTGAAACCGGGGACCCCCGCCGAGACGGTATTCCCGCTGCTCGACGAGATAGATATGGCGCTCGTGATGAGCGTGGAGCCCGGCTTCGGCGGACAGAGCTTTCTGCCGGACAGCGTCGATAAAATCCGCGCCATCCGCCGCGAAGCTATCCGCCGCGGCAAGCAGACGGTCATTCAGGTCGACGGCGGGATCGACGGGAATACGATCCTGCTCTGCGCCGCAGCCGGAGCGGACTGTTTTGCCGTGGGCAGCACGGTTTTCAAAAGTCCGGACCGCGCTGAAACGATTGCCTCGCTGCGCCGCGCCGCGGAACGCGCGTATTCAACCGATATTTAACCGTCTGCCGAACTCCGCGAGCCGCGCGAGCGCAAGGCCGCTCTCGTCCGCGGAAACCTCTCCGTATTCCGAAAACGGGAAGCCGGGCGCATCGCCGCGCGGAAAGATATAATATGCGTCCCGATACAGATAGGCCTCGGCGCGGAGCGTTTCGCTCCGCAGACGCGAAACACAGTCCAGAAACGAATCCGTATCGTTGATCCTGCAATAATACCGTTTATCCCGCGTCTGACGCGCCGAAAAAATCAGGATACATCCGCTGCGGCTGCCGGGCAGCGTTTCAACGAGCAGACCGCCGTCGAGACGCGGCACGACGCCGGCGCGCCGGCACGCCTCGTCAAACACCGAGAGAATCGCGCGCCGCGCACGCGGCGCCGCTGCGCCGATTGTATCATATGTAATGCCGAGCCGCGCCATGTCTTCCCCCGTCAGGGCGACGCTGACGCGCGTCGGTTCGTTCAGCAGCACCGTCATCATCATTCCTCCGATCCGGCGCGGGTCGCAGCGGGCGCGCGCGTTTTCCGGATTCTATCATACCGCTTTCGGACGGAACGGACAATGCAAAAAATATGGAAATCGTCTCACAGAGGATGCAGCACAATGAAAAAACACGAAAACAGCGCCCCGCCGGATCGCGCGGCGCAAACCAAAAAAAACGCCGACGCTGAAGCGCGGGCGCCGGAATCGTCTTCCTCGACTGGGTATTATCCGTTTGCCTCGGATTATCCGGGCGAACAGCGCGCGGAGGGCGTGCTTTACCGTGCAGACGCGCCGAAAAAATTCACGCGCAGGCAAAAGCTGCTGATTGCGGCGGCAGCGGCGCTCGTCTTCTGCGCGGCGTTCACGGTCTGCCGCATCATGATGCATATCTCGGAAAAACAGCCCGGTTCGGTCGGAGACGCCCCGGTCTGGGAAACGGAGAGCACCGTGCCCGTGCCCGAAATCGTAACGGCGCCTCCCGGAGACGGGTAAATTCTGATCTATCGCTTTGCGATAGATCAGAATTTACAGTTCGGATTTACGGCATCGTTATCACCGTCAGCGGGTCGACGTTTTTCCCGTTTTCGGTCATTTCGAAATGAAGATGCGCGCCGGATTCCGACTCACAGGGCACGACGCCGAGATAAGCGACCGTATCGTCCATTTTGACTTCGGTGCCGACCGCGACCGTGCTGCCCTTGCCCAGGCCGCAATACTTCGCCGTGATCCCGCCGCCGTGGTCGATTTCCATCACCGTTCCGTACATCGGGTCGTCGTAAACGGCGGTCACGAAGCCCGCCGCGCAGGCCTTGACCGGATCGCCGGTAACCCCGGCGAAATCAATTCCGCCGTGCGTGCGCCAGTCGCCCATCGTCGCGTTGAACACGGGCTCAACCGCGCTGTAATCCAGCGAAATATCCATTCCCAACGGGATATCGAAATATTCCGGCCGCGGCATCGTCGCGTTCACGGTTTCCGCCCGGTAAGTCGTCTGCGCCGCGGCGGAAGTCTCTTCGGGAGCCTCCGTTTCAGCCGCAGGCTCCGACGCGGCAGGCGCAGTCTGCCCCCGGTCTTCCGGGAAGGGTTCCGACGGCGGAGCCGTCTGCGCCGCCCGCGTGGTATACGCCGTCGGCGGCAGCTCCTGCGCGCCGCTTTGGTTCTTCGGCTCATACCGTGTCTTTACCCCGTAAAAACCCGCCGCGCCGATCAGCATCGCGCACACCGTAACGGCAAACGAAATCAGTTTTCTTTTTCCGTTCATAAAAAAATCGCTCTCCTCGCTTTTTTCTTTCAGTATTTGCGCGGGAAGAGCGATTATTCATTTTCAGCCGAAGAAAGATTGTTTTTGATAGATATTGTAATAAAGATACCCGTTCACCAGCCGCTCGGTCTCGGTAAAACCGTCGTCCCAGCGCAGAATCAGCTTGCTGCCCCATCGGCGATACGTGCCTTCGCGGATGATAGGCTCCTCCAGCTCCTCGCCGATAAAAGTCGTGACGACCTCGATGCGGCAGGTATGGTCCCTGCGCAGCTCGAGCGTACGCGTGGTGCGCAGCGTTCCGCCGTCATACATCAGGCTGATGACGCGCGTCAGCGTCTGTTCACGGTCGCTCCGGACGTATTTATTATCGTAGCGCGCAGACTCGGGGCACAGGACGCTGCCCTTATGCAGCAGTTCGGATTTATGCCCCTCCGCGTCGGTCAGCGCGATTTTGTTCTTGATGCGCAGATACGTGCCGTTCTGCGTTTTTCCGTCGGCGTCGGTATAGACGTACCCGCCGGCGTCGTCAAAGATATAGAGCTGCGCCGCGCCGTCGGTAATCAGCGAATAGCTGCCGCCGAAAGAAGCCCGCGAAATCGCGGCGAAAAGCACCGCCGCGGTCAACAGCAGGATGGCGGCCGCTTCCGCAATTCCCACGAAGCCGAATTTCGTCATCCGGTGCAGGAACAATCTGAACCGAAGCAGGGAAAAGACCTGCCCGGGTCCGGTTTCCCGCGTCTGCCGGTCCGGCATCTGCATTTCCTCCGCGGCGGGCTCCGGCTCCGCCGAGACGGCGTCGGGAAACGCTTCGCCGTCGGCATAGAGCATCTCCGGCGGCTCCTTCAGAAAACGCCGGTGCAGGTTTGCGCCGCAGTCCGCGCAGAACCGCTGCCACGGCAGAAGCGCCGCGCCGCAGCGGGGACAAAACTGCCATTGATTCGTTTTAACGGTTTTATTCCTCGTGCCGTTTTGTTTTTTCCGCTTTGCCGTTTTCTTTTTCGCCGGCCCTTTCGGTTTTTTTTCGGGACGGCGGACGGCCTCGGTTTTTTTCTTCATTCCGTTTTCCCCCGTCAGTTCACGTTGTAAACGTCCGTTCTGTACATCAGCCAGTAATCGTAAAACGGATTCCGCCAGAACCGGTCGTCCGCGTAACGTGCGCTGACGACGCATGCTTTAATCAGCGCGCAGTCGTCGGGCAGGGACGTCCTGACCGTAAACGTCGCCGTCTCCCCGGGCGGGATATCCGCATCGTCGAAAGTCGCCTCAAACACGTGCTCGCCGTCGTTGTTTTTCAACGGTACGCCGTCGCTGTCGAACATCGCGACGCAGATATGCAGCTTGCGGACGGCGGAGTCGTTATAGTTATGGACGGAAATCTTGCCGGCGCGGGAGGCTTGGGAATACCCGGATTCATACGTCACGGCGCGGGAGGACGCGACCTCCTGCCAATACTCCGCGTCGCGGATTTTTTCCTGCAGACGCTCGTTTTCGATGTTCTCAAGCTGCTTCCCCATTTCCTCATCGGGAAAAATCTCCGAAAGCTGCGAGAGAATCTGTTTCGCCGCGTCGAAATCCTCCTTCGCCAGCGCCTTTTCATATTGATTGACCGCCTGGGTGCGGAACAGCCGCTTGCAGCGTTTCAGCTCCCCGACGGATTTTTTATACCGCGCGTCGTCGTTCTGCGACACGGCGGAGAAGTATTTCAGCGCCTTGTAGTAATCCCCGCGAACCATATAAGTCACGCCGAGAGAATAATTCTGTTTGGATTCCTCGATTTCCTCCGTCAGCTTGAGCAGCTTTTCCGCGTCGGCGGCAACCGCCTCGTAACGGGAATCGAGATAGGGGGTGATTGCCGAGACCGTGTCGTCATAGCCGCTCGACTCGGCAAGATAATCCTCATACGCGGTCTCTACCGCCGCCTTGTCT
>JAFRTA010000414.1 GCA_017427315.1 Clostridia bacterium | reverse complement strand
GAGCGGTGGCCGCATTCGGCGGCTTTTTCGCAAAACGTCTCGTCAAAACCGAGCAGTTCGCCGAACGCCGCCCTGCCGAAAACATCCATGATGCGGCGGTCGTATTCCGGTCCCTCCGGCGCGAAGCCGTAAGGTCCGTATGTCTGTAATTTGTGCGACAGGTCGCCGCTGGCGACCAGCACGACCTTTCTGTTCAGCTCCGACGCCGCCTTCGCAATGAGCTGCCCGAGACGGTAATGCTCGGTCAGCGGCAGTCCGGAAAGACCGATGCGCACGATTTCCCCCTCGGTATATTTTTTTCGGATGAACCACAAAGGCACCATTACCCCGTGATCCAGAGACGCGTCCCGTTCCCCGAGCGTGCCCGCGGGCAGGTTTTCCGCGGCGGCAAGCCCGCAGATCCGTTTCACAAGCTCCGTATCGTATTTTTCCGAAAAGCGCACGCCGGGCGCGCCGAACCGCGTGAAGGACCCCTGCGCGCCGCCGCGCGGCGAGATATGGAAATAATCCGCGTACATCACGGAATGGGGACTTGTTATCACGATCGTCTCCGGCCGCAGCGAGGCGATCTCCTCGGCGACCCGCTCGTACGCCCTTGTCGTTTCAAGGATCTGCTCCTCTCCGCCCATTCCGACCGCAGGGACGATCAGCGGCGGGTGCGGGACCGCAAATGCCGCAAGTACGGACATCTGTCATCCTCTCCTTTCTTTTTCATCATACCGCGATCCGGATAAAAATACAATACTTCCGTCAACAAAAAACGCCGCCGGGAGCACCGACGGCAAAAATATGATCGATGACGGCGCGCGCATATCGTTTTCATGCGGCGCCGCGCGGAAACGACGCGGAGAAGCATTCAGAAAGCGCCGTAATCCGGTCGGACCGGCTTGCCGGTTTTCGCGGATTCGATGATCGAAAGGCAGACCTCCACGGTCCGCGCGCCTTCGCGGGCGTCGGTCGGGACCGGCTTTCCGCTCTGCACTGCGGCGGCAAAGGCTTCGAATTCCCGGACGGCGTTATGGTTGTTGACTTCCACGTCGATGATCTCGGGCTCGTGCGCCATGCCGTCCTCCCCCGCCGTGAACAGCGTCATCGTCGGCGACGTATTGTCGCAGATCAGCGTCCCCCGCGTGCCGTAGAGCACGGTGCGCATGGTATAATCGCGCTTGCAGCCGGTGGAGACGAACACCTTGCCCATCGTTTCGCCGTCGAATTTCATCACGGCGACGGTCGCGTCGTCGTAGGGCACCTGCGGCAGGAGCCGGTGCGTGCCGTAGGCGAACACCTCCCGCGGGTCGCCGGCGAGCCAGCGGAGCAGATCGACCGCGTGGCAGCCCCCGCCGATCACGCCGTGCCGCAGCGGGTCGGCGCGCCAGTTGTCGACGAGCTTCATATAATCGTGGGCGTATTCGGACTCGACGAAATAGAGGTCGCCGAGCACGCCGTTCTCCACGAGCTCCTTCGCCTTTTCGAACGCTGGGGTAAATCTGCAGATCTGACCGACCATCAACTGCCTGCCGGACGAATCAGCGGCGCGGATCATCGCCGCGGTATCTTCGCGCGTCAGCGCCATCGGTTTCTCGCAGAGCACATGCTTCCCCGCCCCGAGAAACGCGCAGGAAAGCTCCCGGTGCCGCTGATCCGGCACGGCGATCACCGCGGCGTCGATATCGTCTCTGCCAAGCAGGCCGCGGGGATCCGAATACCGTTTTCCTTCGGCGATGCCGTAGCGATCGCCCGCCGCGCGCAGATGTTCCTCATTGCAGTCGCAGATCGCGGCGATCTCCGCGCCGCAGCCCATTGCGCCCTCGATATGCGCCATGCCGAACTGCAGTCCGATCACGGCGACGTTCAGCGCTTGACGGTTCATGATCCGTTTTCTCCGTTCCTTCTGTATTTCAGCGTCAGCAGGATCGGGATCAGCGAGAAGAAGATCACCGCCGCGCCCACGAGGAAGACGTTGCCGTTGGGGATGTATTCCGTTAGCCCGCTCACCTCGTTCAGGAAGGTCTCGCCGCTCGTTTTTACCACAGCCTGGCCGATCAGCGATCCGCCGATCATCGGGATCAGCACGAAGAACAGGATCCAGATGCCCTCGAACTGCCCTTTCGCGTTCTTCGGGTAGAGCTGCTTCGCCCATACCTTCGTCGTTTGCAGGATGCCGACGTAGCCCACGCCGACCACGAAGATGCCCAGCCAGATGCGCAGGTTGAAAATCGACGCGGGATCCACGTCCGCCGCCTTGATCGGGTACAGGATGAACAGGCCGATGATGTTGATGACGATGGCGGCGATACAGATGAACGGATGCTTGTTTTTATTGATCAGGACGCCGATCGGGATCGCGGTAAGCATGGCGAGCACCAGCGGAACCGCCTCGATGATCCCCATCATATCCGCCGTATAGCCGAGATAATAGATCAGGTAATTGCCGATGTAGGCGAAATACACGTTGAAGCCGATGAAAAAGATCGCGATCGCGACGTGCACCAGCACCAGCTCTTTGAGCCGGAAGAAACGCTTGAAATCGAATACACTCAGGAACTGTTTCCAGAAGCTGCCGCTGACCGACGGGGGCACGTCGTCCTTTTCGCCGAGCGCGAACATGGAGATGAGGCCGAACGCGATCACGAACACGCCCATCACAACGAACAGCAGCATATAATTGTTGTTTTCGCCCACGAGCATGCCGCCGACCACGGTGCCGAGGATCGTGCCCAGCACCGGCTGCGTCGCCAGCGCCGCGCCGATGCCGCCGCGGTTCTTATCGGTCATGATATCGTTGGTCCAGGTATTGAAGCCCGCGTCGTTGCCCATGGAGCCGAAGAAGCTCATCACGGTGTCGGCAAGCACCACGCTGACCGCCATCAGCAGATACAGCTCTTTGCTGATGAACTGCGTCAGACCGAAGGCGATCGTAAATATTCCCCAGAGCACGTAGCCCCATGAGATGAACGTGCGGCGTCTGCCGGTGCGGTCCGCCCAGGTGCCGAAAAAGAACGTGGCGAAGGTGGTCGCCGCCGCCGAACAGATCAGCATGCCGGTGATGATGGACGGGTCCTTGCCGATCTTGGCGTAAACAAAGGTGTTGAACCACTGGTTCTCCATGTTCCAGCAGATCTGGCCGGCAAGGCCGAGGCCCCACACCAGAAGCCACATACTGAAGCCGGAACGGGTCTTGTTCCGCAGGTCGTTGGATTTCATAAAACCGTATCCTTTCGATCTTGATTCCGCTTTTTCCGGGAAGCTGTTCCCGCGGCGCGGTCACACCGTTTTCTCCGCAGATTCCCTCTCCGCCTTCTCCCGGGAAACAATTCGTCCGAACTGTCTCTGCGCGGCGTAATACGAGGGTTTCGGCCGGCCTGCACAGTCCGTAAGACCCCAGCGCGTCTCCACCGGGCAGTCGCTCTGGCCGCAGTACCCGCAGGCTTCGGCGTCCGACCAGCAGTAGATCATCGCGCCTGCCACGAAGGGAAGCCGGTACAGGCGGGGGATCAGATCGTCGTAAAATTTTGCCTGTCCCTCCGGCGTGTGGGGATACCCTGGGATGCGCGTCAGAGGCGGCATTTCCTTATAAAAATGCTGGCGGTAATCGCTGTGAAACAGCAAATCGTAATACCGTGTGGGATCGTTTTTGCCGTCAAACCGCAGAGAATACCGGAAATTGGACGGAAGCTTTTCAACCAGCGCTTCGATATCCCGTTTTGCGTCTTTCTCGCGTTCCGGGCCGTAGGAACGAAGCAGGGCTTTCTTCTGCGCCTTCGTCTTCGGCGCGCCGCCGCCGATATAGCCGAACTCCTGCAGCAGCACGGGTTTGCCGGTCATCGCCCACAGATAGCGCAGCAGAGCGTCAAAAATGCACATCAGCCCCGGCAGCCCCGCGAAGCAGCCCAGATAGATATCGATCCCCACATAATCGCAGAAGCGGTGATAGGGCCGCAGCAGCGCGTGGAGCTTTGCCTCCGGTCCGCCGGAGTTGTAGCCGATCAGCACGTCGCCCCGCAGCGGGTACATGGCCTCGGCCTGGATCCCGATGAACCGCGCCGCCTCGTCAAGCGTCAGGGGCAGCGTGAACTTGGGCAGCCCCTGCTCGTTGGCGATCTGGAAGCCCCCGACCAGGCCCTGCAGGTCCCGGGCGAGGAATTCCGCGACCTCCCGCACGCGCGCTTCGTCCGACGGCGTGCGGGGATCGATACCGTTCGAGGCGAAGGCGTTCGGGAAGGGCGTGACCGCCATAACGGAAAACCCGCGCCCGGCATAGCCGCGGCAGCGCTCCTTAAAGGCGAGATAATCCTGCGATTCTTCGCCCTGCGGCGTGAACGGGAACGGGACGTCGAACCGCACCCACTGAATATGGGCGTCCCGCAGCAGCTTATAATCCTCATTGGGATGGCACACGCCCCGCAGAAATCCGCGGGCGCGCAGCGCTCGGGTCTCGGCGCTGCCTTTGGGCAGGAAATAAGATTTCAGAAGATTGGCCGGAACGTATTTCAGTCCGTATCGGATCTGTGTCGCAACGAATTCTTCCACAACGTATTATCCCCGTATTATATCGAACAGTCTTTTCATGGATTCCGTATACAGCCGGAAAACACGCGCGATCTTGTGCGGCGGGTCCGCATCGCCTGCCGCGGCGGCAGAGGGACCGCGCCGAGCGCGATGCAGAGTGAAAACAAAACGCACAATACCGTTCTGACGCCGATTTTCATAAGCGGCCTCCTGTTTTCCGTATTATTTCATTTTCCGGCCCGCGCGCGTTCAGCCGCCGGGTACTGCTCTCGGCGGGTTGCGGTCGCCCGCCGCGCCCATGATATCCCGCACGCGCACCATATAGGTTTCAAAGCGGTGCGGATCGTTTTCATCCAGCACGAACATGCGCCCGCCCCGCAGGTCGTCGTCCTGATAAGCGTCGTATTCGATGCCCGCGTCGTAGGCGAGCGTGATCCCGCAGTACTCCCCGGTGAAATCGTTCACATGGTCGTGACCGAAGACGATCGCCCGCACGTCGCCGCGCTCGAGGCACGCCATAAACAGGCCGGAATTCATCTCGCTGCACGCGATCTCCTCCCGGACGTTCCCGCTGAAGCCCGTTTCGGCGCGGTTGTTGGCGACGAGCCACATCTCCGGCAGCGGGATATGCATGCACATCAGCCCCGGCAGCTTCCTTCCGCAGCGCTGCTCGATCTGCTTCGAGGCGTTGTAATACCACATTGCCTGATCGAAGCGCACGGTGTCGTAGCCGGTGCCCTCGGCGAAATGCACGGGCAGGACGTACCGAGCATCCTCCGCCACGCCCCAGTGTTTGAAATTCGATCGTAAGTCGCCGTGGGAATCGAGTCCCCACACCGCGAAGGCTGGCGCGCCGTCCCTGCCAAGCACCGGAAGCACGTAGTTCGCGACGCCGCTCACCGCGGGATCGCCCGTCTTGGAGACGCAGTGCGGGAAGCTCTCGTACACTTTCTCCGCGTCCTCGTTTTTCAGGCCGAAATTATCGTCGTGGTTGCCGAAGGTATGCGCCCACGGGATGCCGAGCTCCTCGACGGGAGAAGTCAGCTCCGTCAGGACGGCGCGCAGCTGCTCCGCGTTCTCTACGTGGATATGCCCGGGCCCGGCGGTATCGCCGTTGAAGATCACGAGATCGGGCCGGTCGGCGGTCAGCAGCGCCCGGATGGCCGGCGCCACCTGCTTCGAGAAGCCCACGCCCGCGTGCGCGTCGCTGAGCACGAGCACTCTGAATTTTCCGTCCGCGCCGCAGCGCAGCGGGATCTTGCTGTAAAGCAGATCGTTTTCGTTGTTCACCTTATTATCCTCCGCAATTAAGCCAAAAATCCCGCCCCCGGCATCCGAAGCGCGGGGGCGGCTTGCCGATCGGAGAACGGATTCCGCCGTCCGACGGACGTCAGTCTTCGATCTGGTTGATGATCTCGCTGAATTCCTCGGCGTGGTTGTCCTCCTTCGCCATCATGGCGCGGCGCTCGTTCAGCGCGAGGTACATCTGCTCTCTCTTCTCGCCGACCAGGTCGTAGAAGAAATACGGGATCAGGTTGATGATCGTCGAAATAAGGCCGATGCCTCTGTAAAGGAAGAAGCTTCTCTGATAGACGATCTTGTTGTTCTGCGCCCAGGGCAGCATGGGCAGGCTCATGTCGTAGCCCGACCACTTGATCATCGCAAGGCCGAACAGGGTGTTGAGAGGCCGGATGAACTGGGCGATCAGCTGCATCAGCAGGCCGATCGTGCCGTCGGGACGCTCGCCGGTCATATACTCGGTATAGTCGGTGATCTCTCTGCCGACCTCCTGCTCGAAGACGGTCGCCGGGGCGTTGTTGATCGCGTTGACGCCGAGGCAGACCGCGGAGACGATGCAGATGAACAGCCGGTGCTCAATGAACGGGATCGTCAGCACACACATGACGAGCATGGACAGAAGGTCCCAGATGCGCAGCGTCAGCACCGCCTGCCGGTTGTTCTTGAAGAATTTCCGGAACGCGGGGATGAAGGTCACGCTCAGCGGGTTCAGGATATTCTGCGGCAGCTCGACGAAGAAGTTCGCGACCGAGCCGGGCATCTTGTCGGAGCCGAAAAGCTGGTTGTGGGCGACAAGGTCCCAGGTGAAGCCGCCCGAGGAGATCCAGCTTGTCGAAAAGCTCGCGATGTAATTCCTCAGCATGTATTTATTCTTCAGAACGTAG
>JAFRTA010000413.1 GCA_017427315.1 Clostridia bacterium | reverse complement strand
TTTGCGGTTATTTTTTGTGAAATTACCGTTAATTCGTTGATATAATCGACCGAAACACCTTGCAATCCGGGCGGAAGTATGGTAATATAACTTATTATATTATAATGTTAATCGTGTTATTAACGAGGAGAGAAAAATGAAAAAATACGAAGAAATGACAGGGTCGGAAAAGGCTGCCTTCCGCAGAGATGCGCTTGTAAAATACAACGCGTTCAAAGCGATGGGGCTGAATATCAATATGGCGCGCGGCAAGCCCTCGTGCGAGCAGCTCGATATTTCATCCGATTTGTTCCATTCGCTCGACGAGACTAACTGCCGCAGCGCGGCGGGCACCGACTGCCGCAACTACGGCGAGATGACCGGTATTGCGGAGGCAAAGGCTCTGTTTGCGGATATTCTCGAGGTCGATCCGAAAAACGTGATCGTCTGCGGCAACGCGAGCCTGACGCTGATGTTCGATTATCTTGCGCAATGCATGTTCGATTACGGCGATCATATCGCGTGGAGCCGTCAGGAGGACGCAAAGTTTATCGCCGTCGTGCCGGGCTACGACCGCCATTTCGCGATCGCGAACTATTTCGGCCTGAAGCTCGTCAATGTTCCGATGACGCCGACCGGTCCCGATATGGACCTCGTCGAGGAGCTCATTAAAGACCCCTCGGTCAAGGGCATGTTCTGCGTACCGAAATACTCGAATCCCGACGGGTATACTTACTCCGACGAAACGGTCGAGCGCCTCGCCGCCATGGAGCCCGCGGCGAAGGATTTCCGCGTGATCTGGGATAACGCGTATATCGTACATGATCTTTATGACGAGGGCGACCATCTCAAAGAGATTTTCTCCACGGCGAAGAAATACGGTCACGAGGACCACTTCGTCGAGTTTGCTTCGACCTCGAAAATCACGTTTTCCGGCGCGGGAATCTCGTGCATCGTCGCGTCGGACCACAACCTCGATCTGATCCGCATGCGTTTGAAGGTGCAGGTCATCAGCTACGATAAGCTGAACATGCTGCGCCATACCAACGTCATGAAATCCGTTGAAGATGTGCGCGAGCGCATGAAAAAGCACGCGGCGATCTTGCGGCCGAAGTTCGAAGCGGTGCTTTCGATACTCGACGAAGAGCTCGGCGGGCTCGGCGTCGCCCATTGGACGAAGCCCCGCGGCGGATATTTCATCAGCTTTTATCTCGACAGGGGTTCCGCGAAACGCGTCTATCAGCTCTGTTCCGAGGCGGGAATGTCCATGACGCAGGTCGGCGCGACTTATCCCTACGGCGTCGATCCGTCGGACAGCAATATCAGGATTGCGCCTTCATACCCCTCTCTCGACGAGATCAGGACCTGCGCGCGGCTTCTGTGCGCCGCGGTCAAGGTCGCGGTCAGCGAGGCAGACGTATGACGAACGATATCAGAGTCGGGCACGGTTACGACGTGCACCGTCTCGTGCCGGAACGGAAGCTGATCCTCGGCGGCGTTGAGATCCCTTATGAAAAAGGGCTGCTCGGCCACTCGGATGCGGACGTGCTTCTGCACGCGATCTCCGACGCGCTTCTCGGCGCCGCGGCGATGGGAGATATCGGGCAGCATTTTCCCGATACCGACGCGGAATACGAAGGGGCGGACAGCCTCGTGCTGCTCGGAAAAGTCGGCGAGCTCATCGCGGGCGAGGGCTGGTCGGTCGGGAACGTTGACGCGACCGTGATCGCCCAACGCCCGAAGCTCGCGCCGTATATCGGCGGGATGCGCGAGAATATTGCCCGCGTGCTGAAAACCGACGTATCGCGCGTGAGCGTCAAGGCGACGACAGAGGAAAAGCTCGGTTTTACCGGCGAAGGCCTCGGTATTTCCGCGCATGCGGTCGCTCTGATCGTAAAGTAACGGGACGGGCCGGCCGTTCAGGCCGCTGCGCGCAGCGGCGGACCGGGGTCCGTCGCGCAGATATCAAAATCAATTCACATTCGGTGATGTTATGGAAAATATTCAGAACGCCGTTTCTTCCTTCTTCCAGAGTCTGGCGGGCGTGCTGTCCGGATTCGATTCGATTACGGATATTTTAGACGTGCTTCTGGTTGCGGTAGTCATCTACGTGCTGATCGTTCAGCTTCGCAAAACGCAGTCGGTGCATATGATCCGCGGCCTGATGCTGATGGCGGTCCTTTATTTCGTCGTCGTTCTGTTCCGCATGCAGACGAGTAAATTCATTTTCGATTACCTGATCCGCGATCTGCTGCTCATTATCGTGATCGTCTTCAGCAACGAGATACGGCATGCGCTCGAGCATATGGGCCACAGCCGGTTCCACAAGCTGTTCCCGATCGGGCGGGACGAGACGGAGATCACAAATACCGTGAACGCCACCGTGCGCGCCTGCGCGTCCATGAGCGAGGATAAAATCGGCTCGCTGATCGTATTTCGCAGAATGTCGAATCTGGGAGAACTGGAACGCTCCGGCGTGTATATCGACGCGAAGGTCACGACGGAAATGCTGTGCAGCATATTCTTCCCGAAAGCGGCGCTGCATGACGGCGCGATCGTGATCGACGGCGACCGCATCACTGCAGCCCGCTGCATCGTTTCGATGAAAAACGATATCGTCGTGACCGAAAAGGTCGGTACCCGGCATCGCGCCGCGATCGCTTTGAGTCAGAGCACAGACGCCGTCGTGGTCGTAACGAGCGAAGAGACGGGAATCATTTCCATCGCCGTCGACGGCGTGCTGCGCAGAGGACTCACGGCGAGCGAACTGCGCGAGATTCTCAACGGGTATCTTCTGCAGGATACGTCGGAGAGCGACGGATTTTCCGGAAAAATCAAAAAACTCATCAGGAGAGGGGGCAGAGGCAATGGAAGAAAAGACGACGACTCCCAAAAAGAAGGCGGCTGGGACACCATCCAGGAAAAAAGCGAAGAAGAATAATTCGCGCAGAGAGTTTTTCCGCGAGATGGTCTCCGATAACCGTTTTCTGTTTTTCATTTCGCTTCTTGCCGCCTTTTTCGCGTGGTGCCTCGTTTCCGCTTACGCAAGCCCGGAGGTCGAACGCACGGTCGCGAACGTGCCGATTTCGATCAATCTTTCGGGCTCCGCCGCGGAACAGCTCGGGTATCAGACGTTCGGCACGACCGAGTATTATGCCGACGTTGTCGTTAAGGGGCCGAAATATCAGCTTGCGGAGAGTATTTTCGGCACGCGGAACATCCGCCTGACTGCATCGCTCTCCCGCGTTGATTCTCCGGGGCTCAAAACCCTCGCTCTCTCCGGCGAGATCGTTGACGCGTCGAATGATATTCAGCTCGTTTCCGTTTCGCGCGATTCGATCAGCGTCTATTTCGATACCGAAAAACAGATGGAATATACCATTGAACCGCTTCTCGAATTCCCGGACGGCGTTTCGTCCGTTCCGGAAGGATATCTTCTCGATACGCCGATCCTTTCGGTCAGCACGGCGACCGTAACGGGCCCTGCGACGGAGGTGTCGAAGATCGAACGGATCGTCGCAAAGCTGCCGATGAAAGAGGCGCTGACCTCGAATACCACGGTGCCGGCGGAGGTTCTTATGCTTTGTTCGGATAAGAGCGAACCGCAGTACAGCGTTTGTGATATCGACAGCGTCGACGTGACGCTGCCGGTATTGAAGGTGAAGAATCTTCCCATCAGCGTTTCGTTTATCAATCAGCCGATCGCATACCTGAAAAACCCGCTCAAGGTCAGCATCACGCCGGCGCGCGTTGACGTTGCGATCCCCGCGGGGTCTGCCGATACCATGTCGACGCTCGACATCGGATCGGTCAGCTTTTCCGATATCAACAACACCGTCAACGCTTATGCGGTCGATATCGTCGATATCGATTCGGTGCGGTTCCTTGACGAATCGCTTGAAAGCATCGTCGTCACCGTCGACGCTTCGTCTATGGATAAAAAGACTTTTCAGGTAACGGTGTCAAACGATACGGTTACGACGCTGAACCTGCCGGAGGGCTTTTCCGCGGCTTACGATCAGACGAAATCCATTGCCGTGACGGTGATCGGTCCGGCGGCTTCGCTCGCGGAGCTGAATGAATCCGGCATCTACGCAGAGGTCGATTTTTCCGGCACGGACGTGACGGCGGGAAATACGACGGTCCAGACGCGGTTCATCGTGAAATCGCTGACCGACTGCTGGTGCTACGGCGGCTATGAATTGAACGCGACGATTACCGGAGCCGCGCCGGCCGGGAACTGACCCGTCACTCAGATAGGAGAGAGAATATGGAAAATAAGAACAATGCGCCGCTCGCCTGCCCGGCGAAAGGGCAGGTCGGCGGTCAGGCGCTGCTCGAAGGCGTGATGATGAACAGTCCGAACGGCTCCGCGATGGCGGTGCGTCACGTCAGCGGCAGGATCATCGTCAAACAGAAAGAATTCAAACACGTCAAAGACAAAATCAAGTTCCTCGGCTGGCCGCTGATCCGCGGCGTCGTCGCTTATATCGAGTCGATGACGTTCGGCTATCAATGTTTGATGGAGTCCGCGGACCTCTCCGGCGGTATGGAGACCGATACCCCGGAGGAGGAAATGAGCAAGCTCGATAAATGGCTGACCGACCATATGGGGCCGAAATTCATGGCTGCGCTCTCGTTCGTCTCGATGGTGCTCGGGCTCGCCGTCAGCATGCTGCTGTTCGTTTATCTGCCGATCAAAGTCGTGGATATCCTCGACGGATGGCTGATCTCCGGTTTCGGTTTCCATTGGGCCTATGAGAAAGAAATGATGAAACAGTTTATTCTCAACAGCCATCACCTGCACCCGCTGCTGGAAGGAATCCTCAGAATCGTGATCCTCGTCGCCTATATGGCGATCGTTTCCATGCAGAAGGATATCAGGCGCACGTTCAAATATCACGGCGCGGAGCATAAATCCATCGCCTGTTACGAGGCGGGAAAAGAGCTTACGGTTGAAAACGTGCGCGAATGTACCCGTTTTCATCCCCGCTGCGGCACGAGCTTCATTTTTATCATTCTGATCATCAATATCCTGATCTCTTCGATCCTCGTGCTCGCGTTCCCATCGATCAATAACGCGCCTACCTATATCTGGTTCCTCATTAAGCTGTTCGTGATCCTTCCGGTCGTTACGGGCGTGAGCTATGAATTCCTGCGTTATGCGGGAAGACATGAGAACATCTTCGTGAAGATCTTTTCCGCGCCCGGTCTGTGGATGCAGCGCATCACCACGAAGGAGCCAGACGACGATATCATCGAGGTCGGCATCGCCTCCCTGAAAGGCGCGCTGAACGGCGCCGAACAGACGCAGGCGGAGCTGGACGGAGTCTTTTACGCCGCGCATCCCGAGCTGAAACCGGAGGAAAGCGAAGAATCCGCGGAAGAAGACGAAACAGCGGGAACCGCCGGTGAAGCCGACGAAGATGAAGCTCAGTGAGGTCTGCGCCGCCGGACTTGACGCGCTGAAAAGAGGCGGCGTCGAGGACGCGTCCTTCGACTGCTCGTGCCTGTTTTCCGACGTGTTCGGCATGAAACGCGCAGAGCTGTTCCTGCACGATGGGGAAGCTCCACGGGAAAAAACCGACGAGTTTATCGAAAAAATCGATATGCGCGTGCACGGCAGACCGCTGCAGTATATCCTCGGCAAATGGGATTTTTACGATATGACTTTTTTCGTCGGCGAGGGCGTACTGATCCCACGGCCCGAAACGGAAACGCTTGTTGATATCGCGCTTTCGTTTATCGGCGAACGGAAAGGGCTTCGCATATTTGACCTTTGTACCGGCTCCGGCTGTATCGGTCTGACGCTTGCGAAAAAATGCCCCGACTGCAGTTTTACGTTAATAGACATATCTCCGACAGCGCTTTCATTTGCGGAGAAAAACCGCAGCGAATACGGTCTTGAAAACGTCAGTATCGCAGCGTATGATATCCGGGACGGATTTGAAGAGACGTTTTTTTCAGACAGACCGGACGTGATCCTCAGCAACCCTCCGTATGTCCCTTCCGGAGAGATCGCATCTCTGCAGAAGGAAGTCCGCTGCGAGCCGTCTCTCGCGCTTGACGGAGGAGAATCGGGGCTTGGATATTACCACGTGATTGCGGATAAATGGCTTCCGTATCTTGGAAAATACGGTTTTGCCGCAGTGGAATGCGGAGAGGGACAGGCGGAACGGATCAGCGCCCTGTTTTCGCCGTTCGGTGAGACCTGCGTCGTTCGCGACGCGTTCGGCGCTTATCGGTTCGTGACCGTAAACGCGAGTTAAAGCCGCTTCTCATGCAATCGATGTATTAACAGCGATATTCATTGTATCGTTTCAGTAATTTCGGAAAGAGGGATTTACGTGATCTGGACAATCATCGGTCTGTTCGGCGACGGCGAGTATATCAGCGCGCTCTGTATTATTTTCGCCGAAATCTTTATTCTGTTTACTTCGTTCCCGGTGCATGAGTGCGCGCACGCGTGGGCGGCGTATAAGCTCGGCGACGACACCGCGAGGCTCAAAGGGCGTCTTACGCTTTCGCCGATGGCGCATTTGGATCTGATCGGTACGCTGATGATCCTGTTCCTCGGCGTCGGTTTTGCAAAGCCCGTGCCGGTGAATATCCGCAATTTCAAAAACAGAAAAAGAGATTTTGCGCTGACGAGTCTTGCGGGGCCCGTATCGAATCTGATCATGGCTTTTCTGTTTTTCGTGATAAGCAACGTTTTCGATTTGTTCTCATCGCAGATCTGTTATATTTTAAGTTATTTTTTCTATTACGTCGGCTATATCAACGTATGTCTGGCGGTATTCAATCTGCTGCCCGTGCCGCCCCTGGACGGTTCCCGTATCGCCACGGCGATTTTGCCGGATAAGTATTATTATACGATCATGAAATACGAAAGATATATCATGATCGGGCTGTTCGTGCTGCTGATGTCGCGCGCGGTATCCGGCGTGCTCTCGACGGTATACGGCTGGGTCGCCGACGGCGTGCAGTTCCTTGCAGATCTTCCGTTCCGTCTGATCGGCTGATAATAGAGATACGGAGAAAAAACAAACCGTGGAAAGACCGCAATATAAAACGGAAGTCTTCGAGGGGCCGCTCGATCTGCTTCTGTTCCTGATATCAAAGCATAAACTGAATATCAACGATATCCCCATTTTCGAGATCGTCGAGCAGTATACCGCTTACGTCCGCAGAATGCAGGAGGAAAACCTCGATATCGCGAGCGAATTCCTCGAAATGGCGGCGCGGCTTGTTTATATCAAGACCGTATCGCTGCTGCCGGTGCAGACGGAAGCGGAGGAGCTAAAGCGCGAGCTGACCGGCGAGCTGATCGAGTATCGCGATATGAAAGCGGCGGCGAAAAAGCTCGGCGAAAATACGAAGGGCTTCGATCTGTTCACACGCGAACAGTCGCCGTTCGAGCGAGATATGACGTATACAAGGCTGCACGAACCGGGAGAGATCCTGACCGCTTACGTCAGCGCCGCCGGGCGCAACTTCCGCCGTCTGCCGCCGCCGATCGAATCTTTCCGGCGCATCATCGCCACGAAGATCATTGCGGTCGGCGAAAAGATAGACGATATTCTGTCCCGGCTCGAGAAAAAAGGCAGACTGACGTTCCGAACCTATATCCTTGCGGCGAAAAGCCGCTCGGATCTCGTGGCTCGTTTTCTCGCCGTATTGGAGCTGTGCAAATCGAGAGATATCATGATAAACGGCGACGGCGACGATTTCGAGATCGTTCGCCGTACTGCCGTCGACGATCCCGAGGACGGGAGCGAAGAGGGAGAGGAGGAGACGGAGCTTGTCTCTGAGTGAAAACGCGTCGCTGTTGGAGGCGCTTCTGTTTGCGTCAGGCGAACCGGCGGAAAAGCCGCGTCTGGCGCTTGCGTCCGGTCTGACAGAGACAGAAATCGACGAGGCGGCGTATGAACTGCGGGAGTTCTATCGGGAGAACGGTTCCGGTGTTGAGATCGTCCGGCTTGAGGATAAATATCAGCTCGCGACCAAAGAACGTTATGCCGTCGAGATCAGAACGCTGCTTGAAAAGAAAAAGAATACGCCGCTGTCCGGCGCAGCGTTTGAGGTGCTTGCCGTGGTCGCCTACAATCAGCCGGTGACCAAGGCGTTTATCGAGCAGGTGCGCGGCGTCGACTGCTCCGGCGTCGTCACGACGCTTTGTCAGCGCGGTCTGATCGAAGAAAAAGGCCGTCTGGACCTGCCCGGCAGGCCGCTCGTTTACGGAACGACGGATAATTTTCTGCGTTGTTTCAGCCTTTCGGACCTCTCCGAACTGCCCGAGATTCCGAAAAACGAAGAAACCGACGCGCTGAAAAATTCAAATAAAGATTCTTCGGTACTTGACGGACAACAATCTATGTTGTAAAATTATAAAGATAATACGAAAGCGGAGGTGAGAGCTTGAAGGTTTTGCTGATCATTCTTGCGGTGATCTGCGGGATCGTCGCGCTGATCTGCGCCGTCCTGAGCGTCAAAGCGATTATCCGCGTGAATTACGAAAACGGCAAATTCACCCTTGCCGTACAATGGGCGTTCCTCAAGCTCGACCTGATTCCCTGGGGGTTAAAGAAAAAAGAAAAGAAACCCGCCGAAGAAAAGAAAGAAGAAGAACCGCCCGCCGAAGAAGAAAAAAAAGAAGAGGAACCGAAGAAAAAAGGCTCCAACCCCTTAAAGACTTTTTATGACAACAAAGGCGTTCAGGGGATCTACGAGCTGATTTACGATTTGTTCAGCGCGCTCACCGGCTTTGCTGGCAGGATCGTCCGAAAGATCCGTCTCGACGAGTTTTTCGTTTACATCACCGTCGGCAGCTCCGACGCGGCGAAAACGGCGATGGATTACGGCAAAATCTCCGGCGCGCTTTATCCCTGCGTCGGTTATATCTGCACGCATATGCCCGTCGGGAAATACGACGTGAACGTACAGCCGGATTTCCTCTCCGAGAAGACCGTAGGCGAGCTGCATACCGTTATTTCGTTCCGGCCGATCGTACTCACCAACGCCGGCGTCGCGCTCGTATTCCGTCTTTTGTTCACCGTCGTGGTCAAATTCATCAAAGGGATCAAAACGCCGAAAAACGCACAGAAAAACAACGGCGGCAAGCCCGCGGCGGGGCCGTCCGAACCGTCCGGAGACCGTGTCGAACAGACCGCGCAGCAGCCCGCATAAGCGAATCATACCGTATATAAATCAATTCATTTTTGAGGTGTTTTTATGAAAGAACAGTCCGCAAGCGGTATTCTCTCCGCAACGATCGAAAAGGTCCGTGAGTTGGTTGACGTCAATACCATCGTCGGCGAGCCGATCAGGGTCGATACCGAGATCACCATCATCCCGATATCGCGCGTAACCTACGGCTTTGCCTCCGGCGGGTCCGATTTCCCGTCGAAATCCAACGCCGAGCTGTTCGGCGGCGGCGGGGGAGCCGGCGTCACGATCACGCCGATCGCGTTCCTCGTGGTCAATAACGGCGAGGTCACGATCAAGCATATCCTTTCGAACGACAACGCTGCGGAGCGCGCCGTCAGCATGATGCCCGATATGATCGACAAGATCACCGGCGCCGTCGAAAAATTGAAGAAACAGCCCGCGGAATAAAACCGTTTCCGCCTGTCGGCGCTGTCGGCAGAATGTTCGGACCGTCCGTCCGCATATAATATATGCGGGTGGTCTGTCATGCTTCGAAAAATCAACAGGATCCTACTCGGCGCGGTGATGCTCTTTCTGAGCTTCGCCACGCCGGTTTATGCAATTCCGCGTCCCGACGTTTCGGCGGAATGCGCCGCGCTGTACTGTCCTTTGACGGGGGAGTTCCTTTACGGGAAAAACGCTTCGCGGCGGCAGCCGCCCGCCAGCACGACGAAAATCATGACCTCGCTTCTGACGTGTGAAAGCGGCATTCTCGCGCAAACCGTCACCGTATCGCAAAACACGGCGGATATCGAAGGCTCGTCGATGGGCTTACGCGCCGGAGACAGCGTTACCGTGCGCGGACTTTTGTACGGGATGTTGCTGACCTCCGGCAACGATGCTGCGAATGCCGCTGCGGAGGCGATCGACGGTTCCTGCGAGGCGTTTGTCGGGCGGATGAACGTCAGAGCATCCGCCATGGGGCTTCGGGATACGCATTTTTCGAATCCGTCCGGGCTTCCCGCAGACGGGCATTATACGACGGCGCGGGATCTTGCGCTTCTGACGGCGCAGGCGCTGAAGAACGAATTGTTCGCCGCTGTCTGCTCGCTTGAAAACGCAGAGGTCGTTTACGGCAATCCGCCTTACCGCAGAACGCTTTCGAATCATAACCGGCTGCTTTCGGAATACGACGGCTGTATCGGTGTGAAAACGGGCTACACCAAAGCGGCGGGCAGATGTCTCGTGAGCGCCGCAAAAAGAAACGGCGTCACGCTGATCTGTGTCACGCTGAACGATCCGGACGACTGGGCGGATCACAGGGCGCTTCTGGATTACGGATTTTCGAGCGTTCGGACGCGTTTGTTTGTTCCGGATACCCGTGACGTCAGCGTTCCCGTGACCGGCGGCAGCAGGAAAAGCGTTTCCGTGCGATGCGTCCGGGGGACGGCTGTCGGCGCGGATTCGGCGGTCCGCACCGAGCTTCTTCTCCCGCCTTTCGTATACGCGCCCGTCCGGAAGGGAGATATCATCGGTTACGCTGCGGTATACTGCGGCGGGGAACAGCTTGAAAAACTACCTCTGCTTGCCGATTGCGATGCGCTTCCTTCGGAATCGGGCCCCGCTCACGAAGGAAGAACGAGAAAAACGAATCTGTTTGACCGCATTTTGAAAGGAATCGCGTTTTGGAAGAAAAAATAAGACTTCAAAAATATCTTGCGGACTGCGGCGTCGCTTCCCGCCGGAAATGTGAGGAACTGATCGCCGCCGGTCTTGTCAGAGTCAACGGCGCAGCCGCTTCGGTGGGCGACAAAGTCGACCCTTTACGGGACCGGATCACCGTGAAAGGGAGAAATCTTTCCGTAAAGAAACAGCATACCTATATCGCGCTGTATAAACCGCGCGGATTCGTCACCACCATGAGCGACGAATTCGGACGGAAAAACGTCGCGCAGCTCCTTGACGGGGTCAATACCCGTGTTTTTCCGGTCGGCAGGCTCGACAAAGACTCCGAAGGCCTGCTTCTGCTGACCGACGACGGAGAACTCACCAACCGGCTGACGCATCCGTCGGGACATGTCGAAAAGGTTTATCGCGTCACCGTACGTCCCGATATCCCCGACGGGCAGCTCGAAGTGCTTTCCGCGGGCGTCGAGCTCGACGGAGTGCGGACGAAGCCGGCGGAGATCCGTGTGCTGCTTCGGGAGGAAAACCGCACCGTGCTCGAAATCACGCTGACCGAAGGCAGAAACAGGCAGATCCGCCGTATGCTCGATACGGTCGGTGCGGAAACGGTTCGTCTGAAGCGTATTGCGGTCGGTCCGGTGCGCGTCGGTATGCTCAAACCGGGGGAATGGCGTCCGTTGACCGAGTGGGAGATCGCGCAGCTCAAAAAAAGCGCGACGTGAGTTTTTTCGGTTCCGGCGCCGCCCCGGCAATAAAAGATTTTCTTATATTTGACTTTTATTTAAATATATGATACAATATCATGACATATTTTGATAGGAAGGGGGAATCCCTTTATGATACGCAGCATGACCGGTTACGGCAGGAGCCGGCAGACCGTTGACGGCGTGACCGTGACCGTGGAGCTCAAAAGCGTCAATTCCCGCTATCTTGAGTTCAGCCCCCGCGTTTATAAAAACTATGCGTTCGTTGAGGATAAGCTGAAAGCCTATATTCAGGGCGCGATCTCCCGCGGGAAAGTCGATTGCTTCGTGCAGATCGAAAACGGAAACGAAACGCCCGTAACGGTCTCCCTCAACAAAACCCTTGCCGACGGGTATTTCTCCGTTCTTTCACAGATGCAGGAGCAATACGGCCTCTCGGAAGAGATTTCCGTTACCCGGATCGCCGCGTTCCCGGACGTGCTTTCGGTTCGGAAAGAAGATGAGGATGAAGACCTGATCACCCGCGCGGTGCTGACGGTCCTCAAAGACGCGTGCGCGTCGTTTATCAGAATGCGCGAAATCGAGGGCGAGAAGCTTGCGGAGGATATTCTTTCAAGATGCGATCATATCATCGCGCTTGTCGAAACGGTCGAAAAACGCTCGCCAGAAACCGTCCGCGAGTATTACGAAAAGCTGTCTTCCCGCATGCGCGAGATCCTCGAAGGCGCGCAGGTCGACGAACAGCGCCTGCTGACCGAGGCCGCCGTTTTTGCGGACAAGATCGCCGTCGACGAAGAAACCGTCCGTCTTCGCAGTCATATCGCGCAGATGCGCAAGCTGCTGGGCGAGAGCGACGAGCCCGTCGGCAGAAAGCTGGATTTTATCGTTCAGGAGATCAACCGCGAGTCGAATACCATCGGGTCGAAAGCGCAGAATATCGACATCGCGCGTACGGTTATCGAGCTGAAGGCGGAGGTCGAAAAAATCCG
>JAFRTA010000412.1 GCA_017427315.1 Clostridia bacterium | reverse complement strand
GGGCGTCGTCAAGGGCACGGTGCAGAATTTCATCATGAAGGCCATCGGTTACGAGCAGGGTAAGAAGATCGGCACGCAGGATGAGCGCACCAAGCGCTGGCTGTTCATCCTCAGCGCCGCGATGCCCACCATCACCGGCGCGCTCGGTATCCTGCCGAAGCTCCTGTGGCCCATCGATCGCAAAAAACGCGCCAAGATGTATTACGAGCTTTCCGAGCAGAGAAGCGCGGCGGTCTCCGATTATGTCGCCAGCGTCAGCGAGCTCCCGGGGAGCGAAACGGCGGGAACCACAGAGGAATAAGATGCAGGGAGCGAAGCGAATGAGCAGAAAGGCGTCGTTTTATCTTCTGACGGACGTGCATTACGTCTCTCCGAAAAACTGGGTGGAGGGCAAGCCCTTCACCCTGCGGGAACGCGGCGATCAGATCGCGCTGAAGGCGACGCCGCAGATCCTCGATACGTTTCTTGAAAAGATCCTTGCCGACGATACGACGGATACGGTCGTGTTCACCGGTGACAACGTCAACAACGGCGATCTGAATTCCCACGAGGAGTTCCGTGCGCGATGCGGAAAGCTGGCCGCAGCGGGCAAAAAGGTTTACGTCATCAACGCCACGCACGATTACTGCGGCGCGGGCGACGATGAAAACGGCTTCGGCGCGTGCCGCTATACCGAGACGGGGACCGAGCCGATCCCCTTTCTGCGCAAGGCGGAGCTGTTTGATTATTATTACGATTTCGGTCCGAAGCAGGCGATCTCGGTCCACCGGGAGAGCCGCTCCTACGTCGTCCGGCTCTGCGACGGCGTACGCCTCGTGATGATCGACGACAACGGCAACGGCAGAAGCCACTGCGGACTGTTCGAGGACGGCGTGGCGTGGCTGAAAGACGAGCTGGAAAAAGCCCGCGCCGCCGGTGACGCCGTGCTTCTCGCGACGCATCATCCGGTGCTGCCGCCGCTGGACGTTTACGCCCATATGGCGGAGTTCGAGATGTACGGCGGCTACCGCGAGCTGTGGGAGATCATGTGTGAATACGGCGTGCGCGCGGTGTTTACCGGGCACACGCATATGCACTCGATCCGCAAATATGAGGATGATCAGGGGCGGTATTTCTACGATATCGCCACCATCGCCCTCGCCAACTCCGCGGGAATGATGCGTTACGTTAAAGTTGACGCCGACGAGGGCGTCTGCGACGTGAGCTGCGTCGGTATTGAAACGCTGAACGGCGTCGACACCGGCGGCAAAACGGCTTACGAGTATCTGTATCCGATCAATTTCCCCGGCATCTTCGAACGGCTGCTGCCCCTCGGCGCGAAGGACGCGGACGCCTTTATCGAGGCGGCGGAGGGCGTTTTGCCCGTCGACAAGCTGAAGAAGTTCCGGTTTGCGATCCGTCCCGCGTGCCGTAAGGCGATGAAACTGAAGCTCTCCGCGCTTGCGAAGCTCGGCGGCACGTGGAAGACGCTGACGCCCGAACAGCGCGCCGAGGCGAAAGAGAAGAAAGTCATCGACGCGGCGTTTAAAATCCTGCGGTCGATCTATCCCGGCAACGGTCCTTTCCCGCCGGACACGACCGAAAATATCGTGCTGACCGGCGTCGTGCGCAAGCTCGACATAATCGTGCGGAAACGGAAGATCGAGGCGGTGCAGAAGCTCATCCCGCCCGGCTCGTCCCTCGTCGAAATGGCGCAGGACGTATTGTATAATACCCGTACCGGCGACGACGACAATCTGTGCTTCCCGTTGTAAAAACATCTGCAAAACCGTACGCCCTGCGCCGTACCATCGTGTAGCGCGACGGGCGTACGGATTTCTTTTTTCGGAGGAACGACATGGAACAATTCGATTTTTTTGAGGCAAAGCCCGTATGGGCGGAAGACAAAGAAAAGGAAATGAATTATTCCCTGCTTCTTCGTGCGGAGCTGCCCGCTTGTCGCGGCACGCGTCTGCGCATTGCGGGGCATTCCGACTATCAGATCTTTGTGAACGGCGAGTTCGTCGCGCAGGGACCCGCGCGGGCGGGACACGGCTTTTTCCGCGCCGACGAGATCGAGCTTACGCCGTATCTGACGGGGAAGCGGGATCTGCTCTGCATCCTCTGTGCGGGGTACAACGTCAACAGCTTCGCGCTGACCGACCAGCCGCCCTTCGTCTGCGCCGAAGTAATTCTTGACGGCAAAGTCCTGTTCGCGACCGGTTCCGACGTTCCGTTCGACGGCTTTGCATATACCGCGCGGGTGCAGAAGGTGCAGCGATTCTCGTTCCAGCGCCCCTTTACTGAAAGCTATGTTTTCGATAAAGAATACGACCGCATTTTCAAGGATCCCGATTTTTGTCCCGCCCCGGTCGCGCTCGCTTCCGCGGGGGAGAAGAAATTCATTACCCGCGATACGCTGCGCAGCGACTACGAGCGGCGCGACGCGAAATGCGTCTGCTTCGCGGGGCGTATGGTCCCTGCGCCCGAGCCGCGCCGCGTCTTCCGGGACCGTTCTCTGAACGGGATCAGTGAAACGCTGAAAGGCTTCCCTGAGGTGGATCTGGAAGTAAGTGTCGTCAATGAATTGTATGCCTATAGTTCGGTGTATTACGATTTTGCTTCTACTTTCCGTCACAAGGAAACATTCTCCAATGAACCTTTTTCGTTGCCAACCGACGGTTTTGCAATTTACGATATGGGGCTTGATACCACCGGTTATATCCGGCTGTCCGTCGAGCCGGAAGCGGATACGACCGTATTTGCGGTGTTCAACGAGCATCTGAGAGGGGACGGCACGCTCGATCCCGGCGCAGATTCCACCGCCTGCGTCGTCCGCTGGCAGCTCCGGGGCGGCAGACGGTACGAGCTTCTGTCGTTCGAGCCTTACACTTACCGTTATATTCAGATCATCTCCGTGGGCGGCGCCTGCGTGATCGATCAGGTGGCGCAGCTCTGCGAGCATTTTCCCGCGGCGGGGCTTGCGGAAAAATGCGCGATGCCCGACGAGGAGCTGCAGAAAATATACGACGCGGCGGTGGAGACCTTCCGGCAGAATGCGACGGATATCTTTATGGACTGCCCCTCGCGCGAGCGGGCGGGCTGGCTCTGCGACAGCTTTTTTACATCGCGTACCGAATACGCGCTCACGGGAAAAAGCCGCGTCGAAAAGGCGTTCCTCGAGAATTTCATTATGGAGGATTCCTTCGCCTGCCTGCCGGAGGGGATGCTGCCCATGTGCTATCCCTCGGACCATTACGACGGCGTATATATCCCCAATTGGGCGATGTGGTACCTGCTCGAGCTTGCTGAATACCGCGAGCGCAGCGGCGACGGGGAGCTGATCGCCCGCGCAAAGGATAAAATGTACGCCCTCGCCGCGTTCCTCGGGCGGTTCGAGAACGAGAGCGGTCTGCTGGAAAGCCTTGAAAGCTGGGTGTTCGTCGAGTGGAGCGAGGCGAACGAGTTTACACAGGACGTGAATTTCCCGACGAATATGCTCTACGCGAAATTCCTCGATGCGATCGGTATCCTGTACGGCGACGCGGCGCTGCGGGAAAAGGCGGAAAGACTCAGACGGACGATCCGGGAGATCGCCTTCGACGGCGCGTTTTTCCTCGACAACGCGGAGCGTGTCGGCGGAGAGCTGCGCGTGACCGGGAACCATACCGAGACGGCGCAGTATTACGCGTTTTTCACCGGCGTTGCGACGCCGGAAACGTATCCGCAGCTTTACGGGCTGCTGAAAACGCGCTTCGGACCCGACCGCGACCCGGAGAAGGAATTTCCCGACGTGCCCGTGTCGAACGCGTTCATCGGCAATTACCTGCGGCTGGATATCCTCTATCAAAACGGAGAATACGACCTTCTTCTGCGGGAGATCCGCAAATTCTTCCTGCCGATGGCGGAGAAGACCGGCACCCTTTGGGAGAATATGACCGACTGCGCCTCCTGCTGCCACGGCTTCGCCTCGTGTGTGGCGTATTGGCTGAAAAAGATGATATAAATGATGATTTGCGCGGGCAAAGCCCCCGCAGATCAGTATAGGACAACGCCTCCGGGACATACAATATCCCGGAGGCGGTTTGATATGTTTGATCTGAAAATTCTCGGTGACCTTCTGTTTTTCGCGCTGCATCTGAGCGATTACGGGGCGTTTCCGAAGGCGCTGACCAGGCAGGAAGAGACGGCGCTGCTCGAGCGCAAGATGCGGGGGGATAAAGCGGCGGAAAACGAGCTCGTCGAGCGCAACCTGCGCCTCGTCGCCCATGTGATCAAGAAGTATTATTCGGAAAACGGGGAGCAGGACGATCTGATTTCCATCGGCACGATCGGTCTCATGAAAGGCGTCGCGAGCTTCGACCCCGCGAAGGGGACGCGCCTTGCGACTTACGCCGCGCGGTGCATAGAGAATGAGATCCTGATGTATTTTCGCTCGCGGGCGAAACACGGCTCGGACGTGTCGCTGAACGACCCGATCGAAAGCGACGGCGAAGGGAACCCCCTGACGGTCAGCGATATCCTTTCGACCGAGGACGGCGCGGTGGAAGACATGATCCGCCGCGAAGAGCTCGCCGCCCTGCGCGCGGCGCTTCGGAGAATGCCCGAGGGCAGGGAAAAGCAGCTTCTGACAATGCGCTACGGCCTTGACGGCGGCAAACCGATGACCCAGGACGCGGTGGCGAAGGAACTCGGCATCTCCCGCTCCTATGTTTCGCGTCTGGAAACCCGCGCGCTGTCGAAGCTGCGGGACGAGATCCGCAGATTTTCCGCAGAATGAGCCCCGGCGCAGGTTTTTCTTGACAAAAAATATAATAGGATATAAAATAAGAATATAAAAAATATCCAAAATAATTGCGGATATGGGAGGAAACGCTATGCGAAAACGATTCGGAAAAACTCTGTCGGTCCTGCTCTCTCTGGTCCTGCTGCTCGGCTGCGTGCTGCCGGCGGCGGCGCCTGCAGTCCTGGCGGGCGTCACGGCGGACGGCGGTCTGCCGACGCTGACGTTTTACGTTCCGGAGACGATCTATCTGAAGGCGTCCGACAATAAGACGTTTCAGTATTTCGTCAACCGCGAGCAGACCGACGCGGGCGCCCTGCGCACTTCGCAGGACACGACCGGTCTTATTTACTTCAAATGCGCCGACGCGACCGCGGTCACGAACCTGACCTGCGGCGGCGCGAGCGTGAATTTAAGCACGACAACGCCTTCCGACACAACGTTGAAGGCGACGGTCAATTCCGGCGCGCTTTCCTCGGCGATCGCACTGAACGGCACGGTGCTCGTCCCGTGGACGGTCACGTTCACCCTCGGCGGCAAATCCCGCACCGCGACCGCCTATTCCGTCGCCTACGCGCCGAACCGCAGCGTGACGATGAACGCCAGCTACGGCTGGGCTTATAACAACGATCACCGGGCTTACGCATCTTCGCTGATTTTCATTCAAGGCGCGCACGTCACGCCCGCCGCCTATGCCAACAAGACGTATCCCTCGGACGATTTAAGAACGATCCATTACAGAACGGGTTGGCAGTATACCGACGGCAGTTACTATATCGATCCGCTGGCGAACGGCGTCAGTTCGGCGACCAACGGCACCGGTCCGCTCACATGGATCAGGACCGGGGGCGCTCCCTTTACCGGCGCATCCGCTTCGGTGTCTGCCTGCCAGTGCATTCGTTATGTTTCCGATGAGAAATACCCAAGCTCCACGCAATGGACGGCGCACTGCGATTATAACCCCGCCAGCGCGGAGATCACGGTCGATAAGTCGAGATACTCCAACACAAATCAGGTCCCCAACCTCAAGCTCGGCTTCCGCGTTACCGACTGGGACAACGTCAACAGCAGAAAGAACTGGTTCGTTTCGGACGCGACGAGCCAGATCGTCTGGGACGGAAGCACGCCCACCCTGCCTACGGTCCGCGATACCGGTTACGGGACGCAGGATATTCTGAAACACGATTATTGGCAGAAGGACGGTATGGCGTACGCCTGTTTTGAAGACAGACAGGGAACGGTCCTTGCCTGCATCAACAACGCGACCCTCGGCGGCGGCGACGGAAACGGCAGCGTCGGCGAAAAATACCGCGGCGCGATCAGTTGCGACCTTACTTCTCTGTCTGCGGGCAGCACGGCGTTCCGTCTGTTCCGCGGCGGCGCTTCCGGTCTTTCTACGGACGCATACGCCACTTCTTTCTGCGCGGTCAGTCTGAAGATCACCGCGGTCGACAAGGGCTCCCTGCGTTCTCTCGTCAACACCTGCATCGGCAGCTATCTGCAGCAGCATTATACCTCCTCCACGTGGAGCGCTTACAAAACGGCGCTGGAAAACGCCGCGAAGGTCCTCGGCAATCCGATGGCTTCGGTGTCCGACATTTCCTCCGCCGTTTCAACTCTGACTGCGGCGAAAGACGGTCTCGTCCGCGGCACCGGCACGGCGACCGTGACGCACAAGACCGCCTCCGGCATCGTATTCGATACCGAAACGGCGAATTACGATTACGGCCAGACCGTGACCGTGACTTCAAAGAGCTACACCGGTTACAGCTTCACCGGCTCTTCCCCCGCCTCTCTCGTCGAGGGCGATATGTCCTCCGCGACAGCAACATGGGATCTGACCTATACGCCGATCGACTACGCGCTGTCTTACGAGCTGAACGGCGGCGACGCTGAAAATCCCGCGAGCTACAATATCGAAACGCCCGACTTTACGCTCGCCCGCCCGACGAAAACGGCGTATACCTTCCTCGGCTGGACGGGGACCGACGTCGACGACCCGACGCTCGACGTCACGGTGGCGCAGGGCAGCGTCGGAGCGAGAAGCTTTGAGGCGAACTGGGAGCCCACCGCTTATACCCTGACGCCGGACGCGCAGGGCGGCGAATGCGCCGATGAGATCGGATACACGATCGAGAGCGACGCCGTGATCCCCGAGCCGACCAGAGCCGGCTATGACTTCGCCGGCTGGACCGTGACCGAGGCGGAGGGGACCTGGACTGTGGGCGATACGCCCGCGCCCGGCGCGCCTCTCGCGGGCAACTGGGGCGACGCGACCCTGACCGCGGCGTGGACCGTGCGCCACGACACTTCCTACACCGTGAACCATTACTATATGAACGCGGACGGGACCTATCCCGACGTTCCGCAGAGCCAGGTCTTCACCGGCACCACCGAAAACGTCGTGACCGCGGCGTCGGCGGCTTCCGTACCCGCGCATTACTCGCTCGATACCGAGAACAGCGACGAGGAGATCTCGATCCTCGGCGACGGTTCGGCGGCGCTGAATCTCTATTACAAGCTCGATCGATATACCGTGACCTTCAACGTTGACGGTACGGAAACGTGCGCGGATTATTACTACGGCGCGGTCCCGGCGTACGGCGGCGAGACGCCCGCGCTCGACGGCGGCGCGCAGTATACTTACACCTTCCTCGGCTGGACGGCCGAGCCCGCCGATCCCGGCGCGCAGGTGACCTTCTACACCACGCTTCCCGCCGTGACCTGCGATGCGACCTATTACCCGTATTTCGGCGCGACGGTCAACAGCTACGATATCACCTTCATCGTGGACGGCGCGGAAACCGTGCAGTCCTTCCCCTACGGCGCGACGCCCGAATTCGGCGCGACGCCCGCGAAGGACGCGACCGCGCAGTACACCTATACGTTCTCCGGCTGGGAGCCCGCGATCGAAGCCGTGACCGGCGAGGCGACCTACACCGCGCAGTTCGACGAAACGCTGAACCGTTACCCGGTGTTCGTCAGCGGCGGCGTCGGCTCCGCGATCTCGCTTGCCTCGGGCAATTACGATTACGGCACGGAGCTTGATTTCACCGTGACCGTGGACGAGGCGTACAGCGACAGCGAACCGGCCGTTACCGTCGGCGATACCGTTCTGCGGAAAACCGGAAAAGAGGGGCTCGTATTCTCTTATACTGTCACCGTGACGGGCGAGACGGAGATCTCAGTCTCCGACCTTGAGAAGAATACCTATACGGTCATCTTTACCGTTAACGGGACCGATACCGAAAAAACCGTCGCCTACGGCGATACGCCCGTTTACGGCGGCACGCCCGCGAAGGATGCGGACGCGCAGTATACCTATACCTTCACCGGCTGGGAGCCTGAGATCGTTCCTGCGACCGCGGACGCGGCGTATACCGCGAAGTTCGATCCCGCGGTGCGCTCCTATACCGTGACCTTTATCGTCGAAGGCGCGTCTACCGCCCTGTCGTTCGCCTACGGCGAGACGCCCGCGTTCGGTTTCGCGCCGGCAAAGGCGAGCGACGATACCTATGATTATACGTTCTCCGGCTGGAGCGCGGAAGAAAACGGCGCAGTCGCCGCGCTTGCCGAGGTGACCGGCGACGCAACGTATTACGCTGTGTTCACCGCGACGCCGATTCCGGCGCACGAGCACGACTTTTCGACCTTCGTGCGCACCGTCGCGGCGACCTGCGTTTCGGGCGGCTATGACGAATACATCTGCGAGTGCGGCATGACCGAGCAGCGCAATCTGACCGCGGTCGACGCGGCGAACCACGCGAAGTCCGCGATCACCGTCGGTTACAGAGCGGCGACGGCCGAAGCGGACGGCTATACCGGCGACCAGATCTGTCCCGCCTGCGGCGTTACGGTCGTCGGGGGCGAAATCATCCCGAGAGACGGCGCGCACGTGCACGCGTTCGATACGCTCGTCCGCCACACCGACGCGACCTGCTGCGCGAAGGCGGTCGACGAATATGTCTGCGCCTGCGGCGAGACGAAGCTCGTCGAGGGCGACGCGCCCGATCCGGATAACCACGTCGGCCTGACCACCGTCGGCGCGCGGGAAGCCACGACGGAAGAATACGGCTACACGGGCGACCGCATCTGCACCGCCTGCGGCGCGGTCCTCGCGTCCGGCGAGGTGATCGAAAAGCTCGTCGTCCCGCACACCCATTCCTTCGACACCGTGATCGAATCGCACGAGGCGACCTGCGTCGCGAAGGCGTATGAGATCCGCAAATGCGCCTGCGGCGAGACCAAACGTGTCGAGACCGGCGAGATCGACCCGGAAAACCACGTCGGCGAGATCCGGCTGCTCGGCCACCGCGACGCGACCGCGGAAGCCGAGGGATACACGGGCGACAAATATTGTCTGACCTGCGGAAAACTCGTAGAAGCGGGTGAGACGATCGACCGTCTGCCCGATCCCGACGAGCCGGTCGAGTACGAGCACGGCTGCCCGATTTGCGGCGAAGAGCACGACGGGAACATCATCCAGAAGCTGATCGGTCTTGTCCATACGTTCCTGTTCCTGTGCCGAAAACTGTTCAAGCTTATCCCCGCAAAATAATCCGGAGTGCAAAAAACGATGCGAAACGGTTCTCCGTTCCGCATCGTTTTTTTTGGCGGGAAGAATAAATTCTGATTTGTCGCTTTGCGATAAATCGGAATTTACTCACCCCGCAGCTCCTCCAGATGCTTCAGACCGCGGTCGCGGATGCGGCGCAGGTGCCGCTCCGAGATGCCCATTGCGTCGACGATCTCGCTCCAGGGCAGCAGGCGGATATAGCGGTAGGTCAGGCAGACGATTTCGTCGAGATTCTCGAGCTTTGTGATCTCCCGGGAGATTTCCGTGATCTTTTCCTGCATCCGGCAGACCGCTTCGCGCTGTGCTGCGATCTGCCGGTCAAGAAGGTCGAGCAGCGCGTCGAGCCGGTCGTCGATGCGCGAGGTCTTCACCTTTGTCTGTCCGCACCGTACCGCCGTAATGCCGTCGGCGCGCGCACGAAGCGCGGTGATTTCATCCTCCCGGAACCGGATCTCCGCGTCGAGTCTGCGGACCTGCTCCAGATATTCTTTCGTATCCATATTTCAACCCCTGTTTCTGTAAGCCTGCACGTACCGTGCAGTCAATCCGCAAAAAAAATATCCTCGACCGATTTTGCATACAGCTTCGCGAGCATGCGTTTCTTTTCATCGCAGGGCGTACGGCGGCCGTTCTCGTACATCGAGATGCACGAGACGGAAACGCCGATCCGGTCGGCGATTTTATATTGCGGCGTATTGCCGCGCAGGGATTTCAGCCGTGCGCCGGTCAGAATCCTGCGCATCTGCGGCGTTGTGCCTCGCGCGTCGTAGTCAAGGTCTTTTCTTGTTTCGTTTGTCATGTTGATAATCTCCTTTTCAATTCGTCGTCGTTGTGACGGAACGGGGGGCGCCCAACACGTACCGTGCAAATCATACAATAGCACGTCTCGTGCAGAAAGTCAATAGGTTTTGCAAAAATAATCGAACAAATATTCTGATTTTTTGCAAAAAAAGGTTGACAGCTTCACGTTTCGTATATATAATAGGGTAGAGAGCGGGTGCCGGAAACCCGTTTCTCGGCAGATATTGCCGTGCTGTATGATACCGATAAATATGTGTGGGGGCTGCGTTATGAGTGCATTCGGCAAAAAATTGAGAGAATTGCGCGTCGGGAAAGGACTGACGCAAGGCGCACTGGCGGAAAAGCTCGGCATGTCTTTCAGTACCGTGAGCATGTACGAGCGCGGTCAACGCAGCCCGGATCTGCCGACGTTGAGCCGCATCGCCGCGTTTTTCGACGTGCCGCTCGACGTGTTCAGCAGTCTGCCGTGCGACGAGCCCGAGGAAAAGGTCGCCGTCACGGGCGTGATCCCGGTTTACGGCGGCATTCCCGCAGGTTATCCCACGGTGGAGACTGCCGACATCATTGATTATCAGCCGGTGCTGCTGCCGAACCCGCAGGAGTATTTCGCGCTGCGCGTCCACGGAGACAGCATGATCGGTAAGGGCATTCCCGACGGGTGCACGGTGGTTATCCGCAAGCAGGATACCGCAGCGCCGGGCGATATCGTCGCCTGCCGCATCAACGGCTACGAGGAAACGCTGAAGCTGTTTTCGCAGCAGGGGCGCACCGTGGTGCTCTCGCCGGCGAACCCGAGTTATCAGCCGATCATCATTCCCGCCGCGCAGTTTGAAACCGGCGAGGCGAACATCTTCGGCGTAGTGAAACAGGTCATCATCGACGTATAAGGAGCAAAACGCAGCGCCCCGCCGGACGGCGGGGCGCTGCGTTAAATTCTGATTTAGCGAAGCTAAATCAGAATTTACTTCTCAAACTGACTCTCATATAACTTCCGATAAAACCCTCCCGCGGCGAGCAGGCTGTCGTGCGTGCCCTGTTCGATGATGTTGCCGTCCTTCATCACGAGGATCAGATCCGCGTTGCGGATCGTGGAAAGACGGTGTGCGACGACGAAGCTCGTTCTGCCTTCCAGCACCTTCGTAATCGCGTCCTGTATCATGGCTTCCAT
>JAFRTA010000411.1 GCA_017427315.1 Clostridia bacterium | reverse complement strand
GGGGGGCCCCCCGCGCCCCCACAAATCAGTATTTATCCGGGATATGCAAAACGGCGGGCATGCGCCCGCCGCTGCGTTATATATTGTTATTTTACCAGATCGATCGTATACGCCGAGTTCGTATACCAGAAATTGGTGATGAAGTTTCTCGGGCGGAACACGACGCTGTCGTCGTAGACCTCAAGCTGCATACCGGTGCCGGAGCTGGGGATGCCGAACATATTCACAAGGCCGTAAGTCGGCAGGCTGACATAAGTCACGCCGTTGCACTGTTCGACCGACGCGAGCTTGAAATACTTATCCACCGCGTCGCTCTTGATGCCGGTGTGCATATGGCCGCTGATATAGAACACGTTATCGTATTTTTCCATAACGGATTTGACGTCGTTCTTCGAGAGGTCGATACCGCTGCCCGGCCAGATGACTTCCTGCCCGTTCATGCCGTCCACGGGCCAGTGGCAGACGACGAACGCGGGTTTTCCGTCCGCGGTCGCTTCCGCCAGCTCGCTGTCGAGGAACGCCATCTGCGCCTCGAGGATATCGAGGTCGTCCCAGTGGCCGCCGTCGACGCACTCGTCGCCGATCACGATGAACTTATAACCGTTGACCTCGTAGCTGTAATAGTTGTCCTCCGCCTCGATGCCGAGATACTCGTTGTTATAGCGGATGAAATTCGCCTTCGCTTCCTCGCGGCTGATATCCGTCACGTCGCGGTCGCCCGCATGACCGATATCGTGGTTGCCCGCCGCGTTAATGACGACCGCGGGACTGTATTCTTTGATGACCTCATAATACTTCGCAAGAGAATCCTCGTCGGCGTAGTTGGTGATGTCGCCGGCGTTGACGACGGCGTCGATGGTGATGTCCGCATTGGAAAGATGCCGGAAGCCTTCTTTGATGAAGCCGAAACGGGCAAGCTCCTTCGACTCGACGTGCGTATCGGAGATCAGCTCCGCGACCATTCTGCAGTCTTCTTTCGACGTATTGATTTTTGAAAGCTCGATCCCCTTATAGGGAAATACCGTAAGGAAAACCGCCATCAGGAACGTGAAAAAGTTGCCGAAAATTGCTTTGACGATCGTCATAAATCGTTTCCTCCCGAAACATAGATTGGTTCTGCCGCACCGACGCGGTGAACCGACATTTTAAATATAACACGCGGGAAAGAAATAATCAAGAATAAAATGTAAATTTTAACGCGCGCGTTACATCGTATAATTATCGAAATAACCCTGGATCCAGACGATCGGCGTGCCCTTGTCGCCGCTGCCGCTGGTCAGGTCGCACAGCGAACCGATCAGATCGGTCAGTCTGCGCGGCGTGGTCCCTTGCGACGCCATATTGCCGACAAGGTTGCCGGTCTTCTCGCGGATCCTGCCGCTGATCGCAGCCTTCAGCTCATCGCCGGAGAGGTCTTTGAAATCGTTATCCGCAAGATATTTCAGCTTCAGCTCGTTGGGCTGGCCGAGCAGGCCGGGCGTATGGGCGGGCGAGACGACGGGGTCAGCGAGCTCCCAGATCTTGCCGACGGGATCCTTGAACGCGCCGTCGCCGTAGATCATGACCTCGACGTCTTTCCCGGAAGCGGCTTTCAGGCCGGCGGCGATGCGTTCGACGACGGGCTCGCAGTCACGCGGGAAGAGCTTGACCGTCTCCTCGGTCGCCTTGTTGCTGCCGAGAAGACCGTAGTTCTCGTTATATCCCGAGCCGTCGACGGATGCGGAAAGAATATTGTCGAGACCGTAGACCGTTTTCGCTCCCGCGGCGGAAAGAATGCGCTTCGTGCGGGCGCGGGTGTGGATATCGCAATTCAGCACACAGTCGGTGTACTCGAGGATTTTTCTGCAGTCGTTCGCAAGAAGGATCTCGACCTCACAGCCTTGGGATTCGATCAGCTCTCTGTAATACGAAATATAATCGACGCCGGTGAACGGGTGTTTTACGATACCGAACAGCTCGCGGTACTTCGCCTCGGTCAGCACGTCGGACCACGGGTCGACGCCGGCCGCGTCAAGAGAATCGATATCGATGAGAGAATTGCCTACCTCGTCGGACGGATAGGAGAGCATCAGATAGATCTTTTTCGCGCCGCGCGCGATGCCGCGCAGACAGATCGCGAAGCGGTTGCGTGAAAGGATCGGGAAGATCACGCCGAACGTGCCGCCCGGGAATTTCGCGCGGATATCCGCGGCGATCTGATCCACGGTGGCGTAGTTGCCCTGCGCGCGCGCCACGACGGCTTCCGTTACGGCCACGACGTCTTTGTCGCGGATCCCGAGGTTTTCGCTCTCCGCCGCGGCAAGCACGCTGTCGACGACGATCTGTGCGATGTCGTCGCCCTGCCGGATGATGGGCGCGCGGACGCCGCGCGATACGGTTCCGATCAGTCTGTCATTCATATCATAACCTCCGAAAAAAATGATTACGCAGTCATTATAGCATATCGTATTCCGTATGTCAAAAAAAATCAAGCCGCTCAACGAGCGGCTTGTGTCGGCGACGACCTATTTTCCCGGGCAGCTGCCCGCCAAGTATCTTCGGCTCGCTTGAGCTTAACTACCGTGTTCGGGATGGGAACG
>JAFRTA010000410.1 GCA_017427315.1 Clostridia bacterium | reverse complement strand
GGCGACAAAGACGAGGTCGTCATTTTCAGGAACGACTTTGATTTTCCCGAAAACATCGAAAACGTTTCGGCGGATATCCTCACGCTCGGCTTTTTCGAGGCGTACCTGAACGGCACGAAGATATCCGACGACCTCTACGCGCCGGCGTGGACCAATTACAGCCAGATGGATCTGCGGGGGCTGAGCTATCCGCTGAACGACACGTTCTGCTTCCGCTCCTATTTCATGCGCTACGATATGACGGCGGCGGCGAAAGCCGGCAAAAACGCCTTCGCCCTGCACATCGGCAACGGCTGGCACGGCCAGTGGGAGAGCCAGAACGAGGGTATCCGCCGCTACGGCGAGAAGAAGCTCTGCTTCAAGATCACCGTAAGGACGAAAGACGGCAAGGAGAAGATCTTTTCCTCGAACGACGGCGGAACATACCGCGGCAGCTTCATCAAAAAATCGAGCATGTATTTCGGAGAGATCCACGACCTGCGCCTTATGAGTGAAGATATCTTCACCGCCGATATGAACGGCGAAGCGTTCTCCCCCGTACTGAAAACGGAAAAACCCTATACGCTCGTGCAGCGGCAGACCTGCCCGCCGGACAGAGTTTTGCGCAGGATCGCAGATCCGAAGGTGATCCGGGAGTTCGGGGATCAGAAGATCTACGACCTCGGGGAAAACCTCTCCGGCTTCGCGGTGCTGAAATTCGGCGGCGACGCGCGCAAAAACGAGAACGTGGTCGTGCGTTACGCCGAGAACCTGAACGAGGACGGCTCGCTGAATTTCCATTCCACCGGCAGCACGAGCCGCCTGAGCGTGGACGTGTTCCGCAGCGGCGGGGGCGCGGTCAGCAAAAACGCGCTGCTCTATCCGCGCTTTCTGTGGCACACGGGCAGATACGTCGAGGTCACGGGCTGGCATGAATTCGTGTCGTTCTGCGTCGCCGCTTCCGACGTGCCGGTCACGAGCGAATTCCGCAGCTCGGACGAGGTGCTGAACTGGATCTACGACGCGTACATCCGCACACAGACCGACAACATCCACACCTGCGTGCCCTCCGACTGCCCGCACCGCGAGCGTCTGGGCTACACCGGCGACGGGCAGCTCGCCGCGGGCGCGGTGATGACCGCCTACGACGCGAGGGGCCTTTACAAAAAGTGGATGCGCGACATCGCCGACAGCCAGGATATCTACAACGGCCACGTGGAGCACACCGCCCCGTTTTACGGCGGAGGCGGCGGTCCCGGCGGCTGGGGCTGCGCGGTCGTGCACGTGCCGTATCTGTATTGGAAGTTCTACGGCGACGAAACGGTCCTGCGGGAATATTACCCCCATATCAAAAAATATCTTGATTATATGGAATCCCGCTGCGACGGCCATATCGTGATGCGCGAGGAGCCGCAGGGCTGGTGCCTCGGCGACTGGTGCACGCCCCACAACAGCAAGCGGGGCATCCTGATCCCGGAGCCTTACGTCAACACCTACTTCTATATCCGTTCGCTGCGCGAGGCGATCGAGATCGCGCCGCTGGTCGGCGAGGAAGCCGATATCCCCGGGCTGAAAGCCCGGGAGGAAGCGGCGGCAAAGGCGTTTGTTGAAAAATTCATGGACCCCGAAACCGGCTCGTTCTGCAATGAGGTCTGCGGCGCGGACGCGTTCGCGCTCGACCTGGGTCTCGGCGACGGACGTACCCTCGCGAATCTGGTGAAGCATTACCGCGAGCTGGGCACCTTCGACACCGGTATTTTCGGCACGCCCTTTGTCGTCAAGGTCCTGTTCGAGAACGGATACGGCGACGACGCGTATAAGCTGCTCGCCAACCGGGGCGAGGTCAGCTTCTTCCACATGATGGACAGCGGCGCGACCACCCTCTGGGAGGAATGGTTCAACGAGCACAGCTCAAACCACCCCATGTTCGGCGCAGTCGTCGAATTTCTGTTCAAGTATATCCTCGGGATCAAACAGAAAGCCGGTTCCGTCGGTTTTGAACAAATTGAGATCGGCCCCGCGCCCGTCCCGTCCCTCGACTGGGCGGAGGGCAGCGTGACCCTCGGCGGAAAGACGGTGTTCGTCCGCGTGGAAAAAGGCAGGGTCGTGAAGAAGGAGATTTGTTGACAAATACTGATTTGTCGGGCTGCGGAGCAGCCCGCAAATCAGTATTTGTAATGCGGAATTCGGAATTCGGAATTCGGAATTATGGAAAAGCGCTTCGCGCCTTTTTATTATAAGAACCCGACCCGGCAGCAAAATCAAAGATTTGGGGCGGGTACCCCGGAACCTTGTTGCTTGCTTCGCTCGTAATAGATAATGCCAAGATTTATAATTCAAAGAGTTATGGAAAATCAAGCGATAACCCGCCATTAT
>JAFRTA010000409.1 GCA_017427315.1 Clostridia bacterium | reverse complement strand
TCGGTCGTGTTTTTTTCGGGGCTTATTGCAACAGCCCCGTTTACATTATTCCGCCGTCGGCGGATTGTCCGTTCATATCAGGATAGCCACGGTCAATATTTTTATTAAAAATGAATTATTTGTTCATAATATTGAAATAAAGTTGTGATATTATCTCAATGAGATTTTTTTGAACGAAAGATTCGTATAGTCTTTAAACCGCGGGATTCGGACGATTGACGAAATCGGAGCACGGGTATATAATCTTTCTGATACGCAGAGGGTGTTTTATGGAAAACAATTCATTCGGGTCTTCTTCTGCCGATTTGTTTCAGGATCCTTTTATTTTAACGACCGGCAGATTTGTCCCCGGAAAGGCCAGGGAATTCTGCGAAGAAAAGCTTTCTCCCGTAGAACGCACGCTCGGCATGGCGGAACTGTCATATTTCAAAGGCGACTTGGACGCGGCGTATGAAATATTTTCCTCTTTGCTGAAACAGGAGGATTTTGAGACCTATGTCGCCGCTTTGATCGGGCGGGCATGCTGTGACCTCGCCTGTAAAAGAACGCGCGAGCTGTTTTCATTGTACCGCAGCGCGAACCAGTTGAAAAACACGCTGCCCGACGATTCAAAGCTGAAAAAATTATGCGACGTTTTTCTGATTTATTTCAATATAATCCTGCATCATTTTTCCGCGCTTGAGCTGCCCTCGGTCAGCGTCGACGCTTTCGCGATGCCTTCGTCGATGAAGCTGATGGGCATTTACGCGTATTCCCACTACCTGATCCAATGCGGCGACGTCGGCAGGGCGATAGGACTTGCGGAAGGCGCGCTGATTTTCTCGGGAAGAGCCTGTCCGATTTCGGAAATTTATCTGAGCCTGATTGTTTCGATCGGATATATGCTGCGTCAGACTTGGGATAAAGCGGAATATTATTTTTTGCACGCGTGGCATCTCGCGCAGCCTGACGGATTTATTATGCCGTTCGTCGAGCATCGGGGCCTTCTGTCGGGAGTTCTCGAAAAATGCCTTCGTCATCGTGAACCGCGGGCGTATAAAATCATATCCGATTTCTCGAATACATATCACAGCAGTTGGGTCTGCGTTCATAACGAGTTGACCGGAGAAATCGTTTCCGATAAGCTGACCGCAATTGAGTATAACGTCGCCACGCTTGCGTCCCGAGGCGTTTCCAATACGGAAATCGCGGATTTTCTCGGCATTTCCGTCAACAGCGTACGCGCGCATATGCGCAATATTTTCAACAAGCTCGGAATTGACAGCCGCAAGGAACTGAACGGCTTCGTCATCTGAATATAAGACTGTAAGGAGATGAATATTCGTGGTTGTAATTAACGATTATCTTTGCAAAAACTGCGGATACTGTGTAAAATTCTGCCCGAAAAACGTTCTCGAAATCGGAACGCAGAGAAATAAACGCGGGCATTTTTATCCTGTCGCAAAAGAGCCCGACGCCTGTATTTCATGCGCCGTCTGCGCGGCTATGTGTCCGGAGGGCGCGATTGAATTGCCGCCGAAAGGAGATGTCGACAATGGGTGAAAAGAGATTCATGAAAGGCAACGAAGCGATTGCCGAAGCTGCCGTCAGAGCGGGATGCCGATTCTTTGCGGGCTATCCTATCACACCTCAAAACGAGATCCCGGAATACCTCTCATGGCGTCTGCCCGAGGTCGGCGGCGCTTTCGTTCAGGGTGAGAGCGAGATAGCTTCGGTCAACATGGTATACGGCGCAGCGGCGATGGGGACCAGAGCGCTGACAAGCTCTTCCGGCCCCGGCATCAGCCTCAAGGCGGAGGGCATCTCATACCTCGCGGCTGCAATGCTTCCCGCTGTTATTGTCAATATAAGCCGCGGCGGTCCCGGCCTCGGTTCGATACAGCCGGCGCAGTCGGATTATCTGCAGGCGACGAAGGCCCTCGGCCACGGCGGTTTCCACGCGATGGTATTCGCGCCGAACTCCGCGCAGGAAGCGGTCGACGTACTCTATAAGGCGTGGGATTACGCGGAACGCGACAGAAACCCCGTTCTTGTTCTGATGGACGGCTGCCTCGGCAATATCATGGAGGAGGTCGAGCTTCCTCCCATGAAGGAAATGCGGCCCGAAGACGTGCCCGAATGGAGTCTTTCCCGCAGAAACGGCAGAGATTACCAGGGAAACATCACCCCGATCTATACAGAAATGATTCTGGAAGGAATCAACGCCATGGCGGGCGAAATGTATAAAACCTGGGAGCAGGAAGACGTTCAGGTCGAGGAGTTCATGACCGAAGACGCCGAATATATCATCGTCGCCTACGGAATTGCTTCCCGCGTTTCGAAGGAAGCCGTTCTGAAGCTTCGTTCCGAAGGGGTAAAAATAGGACTTATCCGCCCGATCACGCTGTTCCCGTTTCCGAAGAAGAGTATCGAAACCCTTGATTACAACAGAGTGAAATGCCTGATCGATATTGAAATGACGATTCCCGCGCAGATGCGCGACGATATCGAGCTTCAGGTGAAGGGAAGATGCCCCGTATATGAATACGGCCGCAGCGGCGGATGTCTTCTTGACGACGAAAGCGTTTATGAAGCGATCCGTGATATCATCGACGGAGGTGACGAATAATGGCGGAATACAAAAGACCCTCGTCTTTGGCGGATGCTCCGAGCGGATACTGCCCGGGATGCCTTCATTCGCTGGCGACAAAGCTTGTCGCGGAAGCGCTCGATGAGCTCGGTCAGGCGGAAAATTCACTTAACGTGATTTCCGTCGGCTGTTCCGCGCTGAATATTCTCTATTGGGGAAATGATTTCCTTTCCGTCGCGCACGGACGCGCGCCTGCCGCGGCGACCGGAATCAAACGCACAAATCCCGAGCGGCTTGTTTTTGCCTATCAGGGAGACGGCGACCTCTGCGCGATCGGTCTTGCAGAAATTATGTCAGCCGCGAACCGCGGCGAAAATTTCACCGTTATTTTCGCAAATAACCAGACCTACGGCATGACCGGCGGCCAGATGGCGCCGACGACGCTGATCGGTCAGAAAACGACCACGACCGTTTACGGAAGAGATCCGCAAACGACCGGGTATCCGATGAAAATGTGCGAACTGATCTCGACGCTCGAAGCGCCCGCTTTCGTAGCGCGTTACGCGCTGAATTCCCCCAAAGGCGTCAACGACGCGAGAAAGGGGATCAAAAAGGCGTTTCAGCTTCAGATGGCGGGCAAAGGTTTCACGTTTGTCGAGCTTCTGACGAATTGTCCGACGAACTGGCATATGAGTCCCTTGCAGACGCTTGAGTATATGAATACGAATACGATTCCGTATTTCAAACCCGGCGTCTATAAGGATACGGAGGTGGATGCGTAATGAAACAGTCGTTTGTATTCTCCGGTTCCGGCGGTCAGGGAATCATGAGCGCGGGCATCACGCTTGCGCATACGGCGATCGATATGGGAAAACACGCAACGTTTCTGCCCGAGTACGGGCCGGAACAGCGCGGGGGCAGTGCGAAATGCACCGTTGTCATTGACGACGACCGAATCGTTTCGCCGCTTCCCAGGGCGTGCGACAATCTGATACTGCTGAACGAACAGGCGTATAAAAAGTACGTGTGGGACGTGAAAGAGGGCGGAATCATGCTGTTGAATTCCAATCTGATATCACTTCCCGTCGAGGTCGATGGCGACCCCGTAGAGCGCGACGACGTGCGCGTTATCTCGGCGCCGGTAGACGATATCGCGCTTGAGCTCGGCAGCCCGAAGATCGCCAATATCGTTTTGCTTGGTATTCTGATCGGCGCGACCGGCATCGTTTCGCGGGATATTCTCGCGGCTTCTCTTGAGGATAAATTCAAAGACAAAAAGCCCGG
>JAFRTA010000408.1 GCA_017427315.1 Clostridia bacterium | reverse complement strand
GCCGCGGCCGTTGGCGTCGCCCTCGATCATGATCTCGATGAACGCCTTGTTGACCATATCCATTTCCTTCTGGCAGTCGCCGTAGGTGAAGTCCATCTCCTTGCCGCCGATGATCGCAGGCAGGTTCTTCAGGTCGTTCGGCACGACCCAGTCGAGGGTGATGTTGGAGAACGGCGCCTGCGTGCCCCAGCGGCTGGGCGTGTTCACGCCGTAGACGAAGGACTGCACGCACTGCTTGACCGACTTCTGGTCGAGGTTATCGACCTTGACGAACGGCGCGAGATAGGTATCAAAGGAAGAGAACGCCTGCGCGCCTGCCCACTCGTTCTGCATGATGCCCAGGAAGTTGACCATCTGGTTGCAGAGCGTGGAAAGATGGTTCGCCGGGCTCGACGTGATCTTGCCGGGCACGCCGCCCAGGCCCTCCTGAATGAGCTGCTTCAGGCTCCAGCCGGCGCAGTAGCCGGTGAGCATCGACAGATCGTGAAGATGGATCTCCGCGTTGCGGTGGGCGTTGGCGACTTCCTCGTCGTAGACCTCGCTGAGCCAGTAGTTGGCTGTGATCGCGCCGGAGTTTGAGAGGATCAGGCCTCCGACAGAATAGGTAACGGTGGAATTTTCCTTAACGCGCCAGTCGTTGATCTTGAGGTAGTTGTCCACAAGATCCTTGTAGTTCAGAAGCGCGGAATTGACGTTGCGGACCTTCTCGCGCTGCTTGCGGTAAAGGATATATACCTTCGCCACGTCCGCGTACCCGGACTCGGAAAGCACCTTCTCGACGGAGTCCTGGATATCCTCGACGGCGATCTTGCCGTCTTTGATCTTTTCATCGAAATCCGAGGTCACCCGCAGAGCGATCATATCGATCACGCTGGGATGATACTGTTTTTCCGCCGCCTCAAAGGCTTTGGTAATGGCGGCGCTGATCTTCGAGATATCGAAATCGACGATCGTACCGTCTCTTTTTACGACGCTGTACATACTTCCTTCTCCTTTTTCAACCCACTGTTATTCTGATATTGAAGCGTTTATTTTTCCGCAAAAACGAAGACAAAAGAAAAGTCCCCGCCGCATTGTCCGTTCAGGGCGGACGCAAAAATAATTATATGCGAAACGGGGGCTCTTGTCAATATATTGTGGTTTAAAAATAATGTAAAATCTATATCTTGTTTTTTAGTCAATTCCACGAAGCTGCGTTCCGGGCACATAAAAAGACGCGATCTGTGCGAATTTACGCATTTCGTCCTCAGACGGCGCGTGCAGATTCCCGAACGGAACGGAATCCCGGTCGGTGAAACGCTGCAGAAAATACCGCTTCGCGCCGCGGATCCATTCGCCGATCTTTCCGAAGTCTTCTTCTTCGTGGAATTCCTTCACGACCGTGGTGCGGAATTCGTAATCCGTATCGCCCCGCATTAAAATATCGACGCTCTCGCACACCGGGGTAAGGTCGACGGATTCGAGCCCGCAGGTGACGGCGTATTTCTCCGGGCTGTTCTTGATATCCATGGCGACGTAATCGACAAGTCCCGCGTCAAGCATTTCCCGCAGCAGCGCGGGATGGCCGCCGTTGGTGTCCAGCTTGACGCCGAAGCCCAGAGCACGGATCTTATTCATCAGCTCCGGCAGATCCTTGTGCAGGCAGGGTTCGCCGCCGGTGAAGGCGACGCCGTCAAGAAGGCCTCTGCGTTTTTCGAGGAAAGAAAGCAGCTCCGCGTCGTCCGAGACCGGCTGCGCCGTGCCGTCGATCAGCTCGTAGTTATGGCAGAACGGGCAGCGGAAATCGCACCCGCCGAGGAACACCGTGCAGGCGACGTGCCCCGGAAAGTCGAGGAGGGTCATTTTTTGAAGGCCGTGGATTTTCATGGGTAATATCCTTTCAAATACTGATTTGTCGCTCCGCGAGAAATCAGAATTTATCTGCCGTACGCATCGTCGAAATCCGCTCCGTCATTCAGCTTGTCGATCAGTTCGAGCAGGCCCTGCCTGCCGTGCGCTTCCATCCATTCGGCGACGATATGCTTCGCGTTCAGATATCTGAACCGACGATCCTCCGCCGTACCCGCGTAAAACTCCGCCGGCGTGTCCATATCCTCCGGCGCGACCGTGTTATTCCCGCCGTCGGTCTGTTCTTCCCACGCCTCGGGACCGTACTGCTCCCGGTAGTCGTTCTGTACGGCGATCCCCTCGTCGAACCAGGTCGGGAGCCGGAGCAGCGGTTTGACCGCGAGCCGCCCGTGCAGCTCCGCGTGAGTGAGCTCATGCGCAAGGACGTCGATGTTCAGGTATTCGTCCGATACGGAGATATAGCTTTTCTTTGCGGGGAACGGCATCGTTTGCGTATCGTGGTCCCCGCCGAGCGTCGCGATCAGTTTTTCATCGTCGCAGATGATGATGACCGTGTCGTCGAGGCTTCGCAGCTCCCCGAAGAACGCCGCATCGCGCGCCTTCGCTTCGTCGATCAGCGCGGCGATCGCTTCCCGGTCCCCCGCGTTGTTTTTATTGATATAGACGCCGTCGGACAGCCGCTCAAACGCGGCCCTGCGGGGAACGCTCATGCGGTATCCGACCGGATAGAACAGAAAGAACCATACCGCGGCTGCCGCGAGCGCGAGCAGAAACGAGACGATCGCGATCAGGACGATTTTCTTCTTTTTAGCCTTCATGGCAAAGCTCCTTTCAAATTCTGATTTATCGCTCCGCGATAAATCAGAATTTCGGATATCGGGTATCGGATCTCGTGGATCGTGCTTGTAAATTTTATTATTACTCTTTATATGTATTGACAGCGTTAATTCTTTGATTTGAGTCGCGGTTTCGGC
>JAFRTA010000407.1 GCA_017427315.1 Clostridia bacterium | reverse complement strand
GAAAGACCGTCGTTACCGGCGTCGAGATGTTCCACAAGATCCTCGACTACGCTGAGGCGGGCGACAACATCGGCGCTCTTCTTCGCGGCGTTCAGAGAACCGAGATCGAGCGCGGCCAGGTTCTTGCGAAACCCGGCTCGATCCATCCTCACACCAAGTTCAAGGGTCAGGTCTACGTCCTTACCAAGGAAGAGGGCGGCCGTCACACCCCGTTCTTCAACAACTACCGTCCGCAGTTCTATTTCAGAACGACCGACGTTACCGGCACCATCACCCTTCCCGAAGGCACCGAGATGTGCATGCCCGGCGACAACGTTATCATGAACGTTGAGCTCATCACTCCCATCGCCATCGAGAAAGAGCTGCGCTTCGCTATCCGTGAAGGCGGCAGAACGGTCGGTTCCGGCGTTGTTACCGAGATCGTCGAGTAATTCGCAAAACCAAACACAAAAAGGAGCGGTTCCCTTCGGGGAGCCGCTTTTTTTCGCGGAATATCCCTGCCCGGAAGCTTGAAAAGACAGCCGCGTTATGATAAACTGATAATACAGCACGATATGTCTTATAAAAGACGGAAGGAGCCGGAAAACATGGGAAAAGAATATCCGATCACGGGCGCTGGGGAGAGAACTCCGTCGATCCCCTATTATTTTTCGTGGATCAACAATACGAACGAGGGCTCGACCGAGCGGCAGACGCTGATCAACCTCGCGTTCTTCGAGTATATGAAGAAAACATACGGCATGCAGATCCGTATTTACGCCTGGGACGCGGGCAATTTCGACGGCGCGGCTCAAGGGTACGGCGACGCGAACGGGGAAAAATTCCGTTCGCAGTACCCGGAGGGGTATCGAAACGTCGTCGAAAAGGCGGCGCAGCTCGGGATCCGGTTCGGGCTCTGGGGCAGTCCCGACGGCTTCGGCGACACGCCGGAGGAGGAAAAGGCGCGGGTGGATTTTTTCGTGCATCTCTGCCGCGATTACCGTTTCGCCGCCTTCAAGCTGGACGGCGTCTGCGGCCGGCTGCGCCCGGAAAAGGCGAAAACCTACGCCGCGATGATCGAAGAATGCCGCAAGTATACGCCGGATCTGATCCTTTTGAACCACCGTCTTGATTTTTACGAGGCACAGAAGTATATCACGACGTTTCTGTGGAACGGCGAGGAGACCTATACCGACGTGTTCGCGCACAACCGCATCACTGCGCCGCATCACCGGGCGTATACCTTCACGCGCGGCAACGTCACGGACGAAAACGGGAAGCTTTTGCGCCTTGCCGAGGATCACGGGGTCTGCCTTTCCTCCGCGCTCGATTATTTCGAGGACGACCTCGTGTATCAGGCGTTCGGACGCTGCCTGATCGCCGCGCCGGAGATCTACGGCAACCCGTGGTTCCTGAAGGATGCGGAGCTGCCGCGTCTTGCGCGGATCTATAACCTGCACGCGCGGTGGGCGGATATCCTCGTTCACGGCATGCTCCTGCCGCCGGAATTCGGCGCGAACGCGGTCGCCCGCGGGAGCGGCGAAATCCGTCTGCTCTGCACCGGGAACGATACCTGGGAGACAAAAACAATCTCGCTGCCGCTGAATGAAACAATCGGACTGAAAAAGACGGAGACCGTGCAGGTCGTCCGGCGCTTTCCTTACGAAGAGTATCTCGGTGAATACCGTTACGGCGAGCGGGTCGAAGCCGCGCTGCTCCCCTTCCGCGCTGCGCTGTTCGAAATCGCCGAATCCGGAAAGGCTGCGCCGGTTCTGACGAACTGCGCGTATTCCGTAATACGGGAAACTGCGGACGGCGCGCCCGCACAGGTCGAAATCGCACGCTGCTGCGGCGGAGAAATCGAAATGCGCAAAGACGGCAAAACCGCTTTTTTCCGCAGGGGCGAACCCGTTGACAAAACAGAGCTTCCGCCCGTTTATCTCGGGAACCTGACGGAATGCGTCGAAGCCCCCGCAAACGGCGAGGCGCTCTATGAGGCGGCGATGTACGCGATCGATAACGATTCCCTCGAGGCGCGGTGCCGCAGACGGGCGGGAAAGACGGAAATACCCGAAGTCGCGGCGGCGCGGGACGCGTTTTTCAATCAAAAAACCTATATCTTGCGTGGCTGCGAGGCGTCCGCGATGTTCGACGGGGACGAAAACACGTTTTTCGACGGGCAGTCAAGATGCTACTGCGACCGCGACCTGCGCATCGGCGGCGGCTGTCTGCGCGTCGATCTCGGCGAAGCCCTTGACGCGGACAGCGTCGTGATCGAGTGCTTTTCGGCGGACGAACCGACGCGCGAGGTCCCCGCGCAAAGGATCCCCGCGTTCGCGGAATACGCCGAAGATTTCTCCGCGTGGAAACCAAGCGGCAAAGCGGCGGTCGCGGACTGCGGAAAAATGATGCAGCAGGTCGTGCAGTTCACGGTCCATACGATCTATGCGGTGCGCGGCAGCAGACTGCGCGTGACCTATCCGATCGGCGGGAGGCTGCGTTATCTGCGCATCGCCGAACCGATGGACCGCATTTTCTCCGTCACGCCGATGAAAAACGGCGCGCCGGTCAAATTACATAGTCCGACCGCAAATAATATGCAGGCGCATTACGCGAAGAAGCCGACGAAGGTGCTGAAATACGCGGACTTCACGATCCCGGAGCACCGCGCGGGGGCGTATCTCGCGCTCGCCGTCAACGGAGACCACGGCGCGGAGGGCGTTTACTGCACCGCCCGGCTCGATGGACGGCTTCTCGGTTTCGAGGACCGCGCGTCGTCGTATAAGGCGAACGTCTGGGAGCATATGGTCTGCGACGAGCCGGTCAACAATACGTTTTATTTTACGCTGCCCGAAAACACTGCGGGCAAAACAGTCCGCCTCTGCGCCTCGTTCTCGACCCTGCAGGGCGACGCGTGTGATTGCAGAGTCTATTTGTGTGATAAACATAGGTAAATTCTGATTCGTCGGGATGTTGGGCGCACCAGCCGGTAGCACGGCAGACCTCTGCCGTTTTGAATGTCGTTGTGGGCGGGCGGCATAAAATGGCGTCCCGTCCCGACGGCATTCAACTATAAATTCCGTTGACTGATATCGGTTTTTATTGCGTCGTACGTCGCCGGGGTATGCACAGGCAAGCCTGTACATGCCCGCAGCGCCGCACGAAACGGCAGAGGTCTGCCGTGCTACCATGTAGGCCAAACGCCACGGGAAACATCTCGTTAAATCAGAATTTGTAAGTACTCTGCAGTACTTTGCATATAGATAAATAATTATCGAAACATATTGACTTCCCCGGCGGATTATGGTATATTATATGAAATAAACTAAGAAGTAAGGGAGCTGTCTGCAGGGACGGCTCCTTTTTTTGCGGAAAGTTTTGAGGAGGGAAAGAGGATGCCGAAATACAATAAGAAGACCGCAAAATCAAATAATAAAAGGGAGAGAGATTTTATCATTTACTTCTCTTACGAAGCCGATGCAAAATTCCGCAGAAAACATCCGGTCGTGTATTGGGTGTATTTCAGCGCCTGCATGATTTCGCTTATTCTGCCGATGATGCTATTTATTGTCTTTAACGTGGTATTCGACGCGCCGAACAGCGGCTGGATGATGCTGGGCGGAGCCGGGAGCTTTATCCTCGGGATCGGGCTGTTTCATATCGCCGCTGCGTGGGGCGGGCAGTATCTCGGCCATATCGTGACCGTCTTATGCTTCGGGATCGGGGGTGCGATGGTTGCTGTTTCCGAGCTTCTGATGTTCAACGAGAGCCTCAAGAAGCTTTATGACGAAGAGATGGTTTCTTATTATTTTTTCGGGCTGATGTTCCTTTGTCTTCCGCTGTTCTGCTATCTTCGTTTTCGGTGGACGTTGGAAAGCAGGATCGTTGCGAAATACAAGATCCGCAAGAGAGTTTTTCGCGATCTGAAGAAGGGGAAAAAGAATTATCTCTGGTATCAGGCGGTCAATGAGGAATATCCTCTCGGCGCACTGTATCCGCTGAACAAGGCGTTTACGATCGTTTATCTGCCGGCGGTTTTCCTCGGCGTATTGTTCGGTTGGGTCCGCATCGTTTCCCTGCCGCTGTGCTTCTGCGTCGTGTCGTCGTATCTGCTTTCCGTCGCCATGACCGCTTACGCGGATATTCGGGATAATATCGAGACGTACGGAAAACCGATCATTCTGTTTGCATGGGATAAAAACCGCGGCGGTGATTCTTCTGTTTTGAATGTTTTTGCGCTGGGATTTCTTCTTACCGCCGCGTATTGTTATCTGTCGATGAGTGCGGATTTGTGGAATATCACGCTGCCGCTGCCGAAGGATTTTTTATGGTAAAAATGCGCCGGAAAACATAATCGGTTGATTCGTCGGCAGCGTCGTCAGATATTGACTTCCCCGTCGGGACTGTGATTTGCGCGCGGTTTCGGCACGATATCCGATCCCCGATCCCCGATATCCGCAATCAGAACGCCTCGACAAAACGGGATTTATCTCTTGCACATTTATTATGAATGGTGTAAAATAAAAACAGCAAACAACCGGAGGATCGGCTATGAGCAGCACGTTTTTCGCGTTTCTGACGCGCATGAAATACATCGACCGCTGGGCGCTGATGCGCAACACGTTCGAAGAAAATTTAAGCACGCATTCCTTCGAGGTCGCGGCGATCGCGCACATACTCGCGCTGATCGGCAACCGCCGGTTCGGCAGGGAATACAACGCCGACCGCGCCGCGGTGCTCGGGCTCTATCACGATATGCCGGAGATCCTGACCGGCGATCTGCCCACGCCGGTGAAGTATTTCAATAAAGAAATCATCTCCGCCTACGCCGCGGTGGAGTCCGCCGCCTGCGGGAAGCTTCTGAACGCCCTGCCGGAGGATCTGCGGGAGGATCTTTCTCCGATGCTGCAGGCGCGGGAAGAAGACGCCCAGCTTCGGCGGCTTGTCAAAGCGGCGGACAAGATCGCCGCCTACATCAAAACGATCGAGGAGCGGCACGCGGGCAACACGGAATTCCGCGCCGCGGAAAAGAGCACCTGCGCAAAAATCGAGGCGATGGCGCTGCCGGAGGCTGACGCGTTCCTTGCGGAGTTTATCCCCGCGTTTGAAATGACGCTCGACCAAATCTCGGACGAATAAAGAAAGGAAGGGATTTTCTGCGATGGCGATAAAACGGATTTTCACGATCGCCCTCACCGCGATGATACTGCTCACGCTGACCTGCTGCAGCAATCGGACGCAGACGCAGCCGGAACGGACGGTCTCTCCCGCGGAACGGACGACGGTAACGCCGGTCGCGCCGGATGAGCTCATAACGCACGATTATTCCTCCGATCTGTATTTTCTCGGCGCGGACAGGATCCGCGGGGATCTTGCGCAGATGATCGGCGAAGAAAAGTCCCCCGTTTATCTGCTCGCCTGTTTTCTGGAATCGTGCAAGACGCCGCTGGAAGGCGCGCGAGAGGAACTGTTTCTGATCGAGGCTTACGACGAATCGAAATATTATGAAAAGTTCGGCGGGATATATGATAACTGCTTTACGGTGCATCTGTGCCGTCAGTTCGACGTCGGGGATGCGGAGAACGGATATCTGCAGCTCTCTCTTGATCTGAAATTCGCACCGGACGAGGCGCTTGCGAAATACGCCGGATATCAATGGTTCGATACCGTCGACGCATTTGCTTCTTATGCGGGCAGCACGGAGCTGTTCGGCTATCTGACGGAGCAGGGAATCATGGCGCAGAAAACGGGGTTGAGCGTATCCTATACGGACTGACGGGAGGCGTTGAAAATGAGGGATACGAGCGTGAATTTTGAACGGGAGCTGCCCGCAGGCTATACAGAGGTTTTCTCGATCGACGCGAAGGGCAAAAAGACCGGGATTCTGCTGAATCTTGCTGCGCTGGCGATCGGCGCAGCGGTTTTCGGCGTGTGCTGGTATTTTATCCGCCCGGCGGGGTATCTTATGAATTACAGCATCGCGCGGGAGCTGCTCCTGCTGGCGGTGATGTTTGCGTATCTCGTTCTGCATGAGCTGGTCCACGGGGCCGCCTATAAGCTCCTGACGGGGGAAAAGCTGAAGTTCGGCGTTTCGCTGACCGCCGCGTGGTGCGGCGTGCCGGATATTTTCGTCTATCGGAAAACGGCGCTGATCTCGCTGCTCGCGCCGTTCACGGTGTTCAATATCGTTTTCATTCTGCTGACGGTCTTTCTGAACGATCCGTGGTATAAGATCGACGCGGCGCTGATGCTCGCCCTGCACGTGGGCGGCTGCGCGGGAGATCTTTACGATACGTTTCTGTATCTGTTTCGGCTCAAAGATCCCGCAATTCTGATGCGCGACACCGGCCCGAAGCAGACGTTTTACTGTAAATTCTGAATTAGCTCCGCTAAATCAGAATTTGAAAATCACGGCGCCGCGCGCCGGGAAAGAGGCATTCCATGAAAAACATCATCATCGGTCAGTCGGGCGGCCCGACGTCGGTCATCAACTCGTCTCTGGCGGGGGCGATCGAATACGCGCTGCAGAGTGACGAGGTCGGCAAGATCTACGGTATGGTCAACGGTATCGAGGGGTTGATGCAGGATTATATCATCGACCTCGGCGAGATGTTCCGCCCCGTGCCCCACGAGCTGAACCGCCTTAAGCATTCGCCCGCGATGTTCCTCGGCTCGTGCCGGTATAAGATCACCGGGAACGACGAGGAATACGAGCGGATCTTCGAATTTCTCAAGGCGTACGACGTCGGCTGGTTCATCTATATCGGCGGGAACGATTCCATGGATACGGTGCAGAAGCTCTCCGCCGAGGCAGCGAAGCGCGGTATCGACGTGAAGTTCGTCGGCATCCCGAAGACGATCGACAACGACCTGAACGGCATCGACCATTCGCCGGGCTTCGGCTCCGCGGCGAAGTATATCGCCACCTGCGTGCGGGAGGTCGCCTACGATACGAGCATCTATTCGATCAAAGCGGTGCACATCATCGAGGCGATGGGCCGCGACGCAGGCTGGCTGACGGCGGCTTCGGTGCTGGCGCGGCAGGATAACATGCCCGCTCCGCATCTCGTCTATCTGCCGGAGATCCCGTTTTCGGTGGACCGGTTCGTTTCCGACGTCAGAAAGAAGCTGTACGTCTATAACTCGGTGATCGCGGTGGTGTCCGAGGGCATCCGCGATGATGAAGGAAATTATATTTCCGCCCGATCGACGACCGGCGCGGACAGGTTCGGCCACGCGCGTCTGAGCGGCGCGGCGGCGTATTTGAAAACCGTGGTCGAGGAGCAGATCGGCTGTAAGGTGCGCGCGCTCGAGCCGAGCGTCCTGCAGCGCAGCGCGGGGCATATCGCCTCGAATACCGACGTGAGCGAGGCGTTCAACCTCGGCACGGTCGCCGTGAAAGCGGCGCTCGAGGGCAAAACGGGCGTGTTTTCGACGCTGCGGCGCACCTCGGATAAGCCCTATTGCGTCGAATACGGCACCGAAGACGTCGCGGTCGTCGCGAATACGGAAAAAAAGGTCCCCGTCGAGTGGATCAGCCCCGAGGGGAACGACGTGACGCCGGAGATGGTGCGGTATCTGCGGCCGCTGATCCGCGGCGTCGCGCAGACGCCCTACCGCAACGGCCTGCCGGATTATATCGACATCCGGCATCTGGACGCAAGGGCGCAGAAATATCGGAACTGAAACAACGGACCGTTCAGGCTTTACCGGAACGGTCCGTTGTTTGCGTTTTGCGCTGATGGTGTGACCGACCGGGCCGCGCAGCAAAGCTGCGGCGGTTGCCGCTGAAAACAGTCCCCCGGGCTGTTTTCTTAACGCGTCAATTGCGTTTTGCGATATCGTGAGGTCGTGAAGTTGAGGTGCGTGCCGGGCGTTCGGGCGGCAGACGGAAAACGCCGGGGCGGCGGACCGTCCCGGCAGGAAAAGAGGTGTGAAACAGGCTCTTATCTGTTGAACAGATTGCGGAAGAAGTTGATAATGCTGCGGAAGAAAGAGACGATCTTCTGCCATACGTTCTGCTGCGCGGGCTGCTCGGGCTCGGAGGGCTCTTCGGGCTCGGAAGGCTCTTCGGGCGCTTCATAGACCTTGATCAGCAGCGGCAGATAATCGGCTGCGTTTTCGACGGAGATATACTGCGTTACGTATTCGATCTCGTTGTTCTCGTTTGTCCACGGGATATAGACGGTGATCTTCATGACCATGGCGTCGGCGTCGAGATAATAATCCGCCATGCCCCAGAAAGCGAGCTGCTCCTGTTTCGCGGCTTCGTCAATGGGATCGCCGTTTTCGTCGACAAGGATATCCACGTAGCCTGCCACGTCGACGTAGTAGTCGCCGTCGGAAAGTCCGTCGGTCGATTTGGGCAGCAGCGTCCACGTATAGCCGTCGTCATACTGCAGGATCTGCAGATCGCGTACCAAAAAGCCGATGCTGTCGTCATTGAGGGGATAATACACAAACTGAAGCCGGTCCGGCGTAAACATCAGCTCCATATACCTGCTGCCGGGATTGTAATAAATCTCAACGTCCTCGAGAAAATCGATCTGCGCCTGATTCAGAGACGCCCAGTCGATATAGTAGTCGCCGTTGTCCAGGCCGAGCGTTTGCTTTGCGACGGGATACCACGTCGCGCCGACTTCATACAGGATATAGGGGAGATACGCGGTGCCCTGATCCGCCGTGAAGGTGACCGTCTGCTCCGTGCCGTCATCGGACATCGAGGCGGGGACGACCATGGAGCCCTTGAGCTGCGCGGCGTCGTAATCAAAGAGCCACGTGCCGCCGTTATATACGGCGATCATATCGAGAAGCTGCTGCCCCGTCAGGTTGGAACCCTGCATCTGCGCGGTCAGGAAGTTCGTGAAATCAATGTAAACGTCGCCGTCGGAAAGCCCGTCGGGTGAGGTGGGGATGGGGACCCAGCTGCCGTCGTCGCCCTCTGCAAAGACGGGAACGCAAAGCGAAAGAGCGACGAGCAAAAGAGAAAGAAATACACAAAGAACGGATTTTCCTGTTTTCTTCATATCTATTGCTCCTTTGAGAAATGATAAATATTCTATTTTATGATAAAATATTTTCGGTTGTTTGTAAAGCGTTTCGGAGTAAAAAGCCGTTTCCGGGGAGTGAAAAGATTGCGTATTGCGCGTTGCGTTGTGCGATGATAGTGTTCCCGACCGAGCTGCGCGGCAATGCCGCAGCAGTTGCCGCTGAAAACAGTCCCCCAGGACGGTTTTCAGCGGCAATTGCGATTTGAGCGTTGTGTTTTGCGACAGGTGAATTTTTACGTGTACATCTCTCTTTTCACTTTTCTCTTTTCACTTTTCACTTTTCACCTCTCCGCTCCCCGGCGTGTAATTCAGGAATATCCGCAGCTCGAACGTACCGTCCTGCTGCGAAAACGTGACGTTGTCCTCGCCGTATTTCGCGGCGGCTCTTTTGATGCTTCGCAGACCGTAGCCGTGCGCGGTCTTGTCCGCCTTGCTCGTCTGCGGCAGCCCGTCTTTCATTTTGACCTCCCCGGCGGCGGGGTTGCGGATCGTGATAAAGACGGTCTGCACGTCCATGCGGGCGCGGAAGGAAATCTTTCGCCGATCCTCCGGCAGCTTCCGGCACGCCTCGATGGCGTTGTCGAGGGCGTTGGGAAAAATCGTGTAAATATCGTCCGGGTCGATCCCCTCGGCGGGAAACGCCGTGTCGAAGGGCACGTCGATCGTTATCCCGTCGCGGTCGGCGAGCTGTTGCTCAAAGGACAGCACCGTATCCAGCCGGAAATTGCCGGTGTGGAAACGGTCGCCGACGCGCACGGTGAAATCGCTGAACTGCTCGGCGATCTTTTTTGCCTCCTCCGGCCGGTCCGCGTCCAGAGACGCGATCAGCGGCCGGATCTTTTTCGGGAAATCGTGGCGGAAGATCCGCACGTCCTCCATGATCTTCTCCAGCTTTTCAAACTGCGCGATCTGCATCCTGAGCTGTTTTTTGTAGTTTTCCGATTCGTTCTGCATCCGGAAAAAACGGATGGCGGCGAAGGCGACCGTGGCGGAGATCAGCGGGACGTTGAGCAGCATCAGCGCGAATTCCGTGTGCTTCGTTTCGGAGACCCTAGGGGCGATCACCAGCAGCGTGGCGACAAACACGGCGGCGGTAAGCACGATCATAAGATATAGTATTACGCCGGTCTTCGTCGGATCGAGCACGGCGCTTTTCCTCCGGGAGCTCCGCAGCATCAGAAACAGCGCGATACCGAAAAAAACAAGGTCGACGGGAATGCCGATCAGCAGCTCCAGCGCGTCGTTGCGGGCGGTGTAATCGAAGTCAAAAAACATCAGAAGGATCAGCAGGCTCAATCCCTCAACGAAGCTGTAGCCCGCGACCGTGAGCACGGATTTCCAAAGTCCCCTGCCGCAGAACAGCAGAACCATGGCAAGAAACGGGAGCAGAAGCCCCGCAGCAGAATACAGGACCGCAGCGGCGTCGGACTGCGACCGGGACGCGATCGGATCGAGGATCCCGACGGCAAGGCAGAGCAGGACGCATATCGCACGCAGCGGGATATTTTTCCGCAGGGGCAGATGAAAGAAACACTCCGTGAGCATGGCGCAGCCGGCGACGGTTAGCAGCGTGTCGACGACTGACAGCAGAGACCAGACCGGCAGCGCGCTCTGCAGTGTGTCGGCAAGGGCGGACATAGCGCATTCTCCTTTCCCGGAGCCTTATCGATTGAGAAGAAACATATATTCGTGATAGGCTTTTTGAAAATCCTTCGATTTCAAGGACAGCGTGTCGCCGTTCCGCATGGTCACGCTCTTCGCGTCGTAGGAATACACGTACTACAGATTGACGATAAAGGAGCGCTGGATGCGGAAAAACAGCTTCTTCGGCAGCAGCTTTTCGATCTCGCTCATCAGATAATTATAGCTTTCCGTATCGTCCCACGTATGGATCAGCACTTGCTTGTCGTTCGCTTCGATATAGATGATATCCTGCGCGTAAAGGGTGCGGAAGCTCTTTCCCTTCCGCAGCTCGAAGCGGTCGAAATAGCTGGTGCGGTAAAACCGGTCGAGCTTTTCTTCCAGCTCCTCCCGGTCCGCGGGTTTTTTCAGAAACCCGTCGGCGTGGATCCCCTGATTGATGATCTGCGCCGCTGCGGCGTCGTAGCTGGTGAGATAACAGATCGTCACGGCGTTGCCGAATTTCTCCTTCAGCGCCTTCGCGACCGCGATCCCGTCCATTTCATCCATGCGGAAGTCAAGGAAATACAGATCGTATCTGTCCTCACGGAGCAGCGCGCGGCCCTCGGCGAACCGGTCGCACCGGATATCGTAGTTGCGTTTCAAAGCGTAGTCTTCGATCATGCGGGAAAGCTGTTCGGTTTCCTGCGGCTCGTCGTCGCACAATGCGATTCTCATAAAAAACGCTCCTTTACTGAAAGCAAATCCCGCACGGATGCGCGGATCGCTTTTATCTGATATTTCCATTCTTACGCCCGATATGAAAAAAATCAAGCGAATCGGAACGAAAACGGATTTCGGGGGAGTAAAAAGCCGCGCCGTTTTTTCAGAGCGGAGATGTGAAATGTGAGATGTGAGATACAGTCCCGAGTCCCGAGCCCCGAGTCCCGAGATGCTGTGTGTTGCAAAACGCTTTACACTGTTTTCGTGAGATGTGAAAAGTGAGATGTGATTTGTGAGATAAGAGATGAGAGATAAGAGAAAAGGGGCGGAAAATATACTGCTCCGGAGGACTTCACGATTTCACGCAACACGCAAAACGACCGTAGACCGTCGACTGTCGACCGTCGACTGTCGACCGTCGACCGTCGACTATCTACTTCGAACGTCATATCACGACTTCACGATTTCACGACAACACACAAAACAACAAGCGGTCCGCCGCGGCAGACCGCCTGTCGTTATTGCACCGGCTTCTTATGCCGCTCCCTGTCCGCGTCGATATCGGTCATTTTAAGGCCCGTATGCTTCTGCCCGAGGGTGTTCGCCCATTTTTCGCAGAACAGATCGTAATACGACTTGTGGTGCTTTTTGCGCCAGCCGGTGAAAAAATTGCACCAGACCGAGCTGGGGATGCCGACCACGATCAGGTAAAGCGGCCCGAGCAGGATCGCCTGAAAGGTGTGCCCGTATTCGTGGATGCGGGTGTTGTAGGTCCAGTCTTTGTTCGGGTGGTTGTTCTTCATGAAGATGAACTGCCCGAGGGAGATCCCGCCCTGGTTCCAGTCGAGATAGGTGATGAACGCATTGAAAAAGCGCTCCTGCTTCTTGCCCATCGCTTTGCAGATCAGGTAGATCGTTCCGCTGATGATGTTCAGCGGCAGCTGCCAGGTCCATTGAAGAAGATAGTAGAAAAATTTTTTCATGGTAAGATACGTCCTTTCCGGTAATCTGAGGTTGTCGGGCTGTCGCCCGATGAGGGAGAAGGGAGAAGAGAACGCAGAATATGCGCTCTGCGTCTTGGTTTATGCTCTGCTCCCGCTTTGCCGAAACATCATAAAACAGTATACTCAGAGTCTTTCTGCAAGGCTTATATGATATTTTACAAGCCCCTCTTCCTTCTCCCTTTTTCCTTATCCCTGAATACTGATTTGCTGCGGTCGAAGACCGCAGCAAATCAGTATTCGATCAGATCTTTCCTGCCAGCTTCAGAAACGCTCCGACGAATACCGAACCGGACTTCGAGCCGAAGGACAGCATGCCGTCGGTGTTGAAGGTGAATGCGTTTGCATCGCTGTCCCAGCGGACGACGACCTCGCCGTAGTCGTTGTCGGGGATGATATATCCCGTGGAATCGTTCATCACGTCGAAAACGAGAAGCACGGTATCGTCGTCGAAATAGGACTTCATCGGCCCGTAGACGAAATCCTCGCCCCGGGCGGAGCCCTCGGCGGTCAGCGTCTTGCCGCCCATGACCAGCTCCGGCGCGACCTCGCCGGGCATCATGGCGACCTTGATATTTTTGCCGAGCTCGAGACAGCCGACCTCCGTGACGGTGTAGATCGTTCTGCCGTCGTCATCGTAGAGCATCACGTTCGAGGCAAAGCCCAGCTTGCCCACGCCCACGAGGATCGGGTTGTCCATCTCGAAGACGACTTCCTCCATGCCGATATTCAGGATCGGCTCAACCTCCGTCTCTTCGGATGGCGCCCAGTCCTCATACCAAAGCGTGTATTTTTCCGTGTCGCGGCCGATGTAAATATCCTCGTCAGAGCCGCCGTCGAGCGTCGAGGCGATCTCTTCTTCGCTCATGGTCATGCCCAGCAGCAGATAACCGATCTCCCAGCCGAAGCGGCAGGCGCTCTCATAGCGGTTGATGTCGAGATGATCGTCCGACGGGCCTCTGCCGCTGGAGATCAGCGAGCCCAGACCGCCCTGCAGCAGAATGAAGTTATAGCCGTATTTATTGAGGATCTGCTCCGTATAATACGGAAAATCCGCGGAGATCTTATCGCCGGGGTTGTCGTCGGTCTTGAGCCCCACCGTTTCGGGATGGCACCCGAGGTTTGCGATGATCGTGGGCGTTGATTTTTTGTCCGTCGGCACGAAGCGCAGACGGGAAATATCCTCAAGGACGATCGTCGGGGCAGACTTGTCGTTGAAATACTCCGCCTCGTTCTTCGACGCGTAGTAGAGCCTGCCGGGCTCCATCGCCGCGAACGCTTCCTCGATCGCCTGCGCCGCGCAGGAGACGACGCGCTCGGTCAGCGCGGGATCGACGCCCTCGGGGGGCAGGGAGTCGACGCCCATCGCGGCGAGATTGTTCAGCCACGTCTGCGGCGAAGCCCAGATGCCCTGCGTATCAAGGCCGCTGTGCGTGTGCGAGACGGCGACGTTGATCGAATTGAATTCGGCGCCGTTCTCCGCCGCCCAGTCCTCGACGCGCGCGCGGATCAGCCGCGTATCGTAGTTGGAAAGCCCGATCGTGTCGACCACGGCGAACGCGGTCACGCCGCGCCCGGAGCCGTCTTCCATACAGATCGCGCGCACCTTGAGGTCGTCGAGATTGCCCTGCGCGACCTTGAACAGATCGTAGCCGCCCATATAATAGCCGTGCTCCAGAAGGTCCTCGGGCGTGAATACGACGTTCGCGTAGCCGAGGGACCAGCCCTTTCCGGGCTTCGTGATAAAGGTCTGTGTGCCGGCATAGAAATGCTCGCTCTCGTAGTCCGCGAGATATTTCTTTTCGGTGTGAGAATCCTGCAGAACGTTGTTCGCAACGAAATTCAAAAGAGAGCTGATGACCGAGCGGATATACTTCCAGAACACCCGGAACAGATCGGCGAAGGTGCGCACGCCGGAAAAGACCGCCGTCGCCCCGCTGCCGGAAAAGATGCTCTCCGCGCCCTCTTCGGTCAGGATATCGTCCTCGCGTACGAGGGAGCCGTCGCGCACGCCGTCAATGATCGCGTGAACGCCGTCCGCGACCGCGGAGCCGGCGCACGCCGTCGCCCCGAGCGGTAAAAGCAGCGCAAGACAGAGCACGACCGCCGTCAATGATTTGAGAAGCTTCATGAAAATCACTCCGATGAGGATAAATATACAGTTAAATTATAATTTATCGCGGGGAGAATGTCAACGGGGAATCCTGATTTATCGGGCTGGCGCCCTCCGCGGATATCGAGGATCGGGGATCGGATATCGTGCCGAAACCGCGGCTCAAATCAAAAAATCAACTCTGCGAGTATTCATAGAAGCAAATAATCTAATTCACAAGCACGATCCGCGAGATCCGATACCCGATATCCAAATTCTGATTTATACGCTTCGCGCATAAATCAGAATTTGACATTTTTCCCTCCTTGCGCTATTATGTTACAGAAAGCAGGTGGAACAGATGCGGCGGAAAGAGAAGCCGGACAGATTTGAATATATGACGCAGACGCCGGTACCCGGGCTGATCGTGCGTCTTGCGATCCCGACGATGATCAGCATGCTCGTGACGGCAATTTACAATACCGCCGATACGTTCTTCGTCGGCAGGATCCCCGAGAACGCAACGCAGGCGACCGCGGCGGTGGGACTGGTGTTCCCGCTGATGTCGTTCATTCAGGCGTTCGGCTTCTTCTACGGGCACGGCTCGGGCAACTTCCTCTCGCGCATGCTCGGCGCGGGCAGGAAGCAGGAGGCATCCGAAATGGCGTCCACGGGCTTCGCGCTGGCGCTGCTTACCGGCGTGATCGTCGCTGCGCTCGGGAATATCTTCATTCATCCGCTCGTCGGGTTCCTCGCATCCGAGGACGTTTCCGCCGCGACGCTCGAAATGACCGGGCAGTATGCGCAGATCATCCTGATGGGCGCGCCGTTCATGATGTGTCAGTTCGTGGTCAACAACCAGCTCCGTTTCCAGGGCAGCGCCGTCTACGCGATGGCGGGTCTGGTCAGCGGCGCGGTGATCAATATGTTCGTCGATCCGCTGCTGATCCTCGGTTTCGGTATGGGCGTGCGCGGCGCGGCGATCGCGACCGTGTTCGGGCAGATCATCAGTTTTTCGATCCTGCTGTTCGGCAGCACGCGGGGAGAGAACATCCGCCTGCATTTCGGAAATATCAGGATCAATAAATACTACGTTCTGCAGATCGTCAACGGCGGTGCTCCGTCGCTTCTGCGGCAGGGGCTCGCGGCGGCCTCGACGATGCTGCTCAACCGCATGGCAGGCCAGTTCGGCGGCGACGCGGCGATCGCGGGTATGTCCGTTACGACCCGCGTGCTGATGCTGCTTGTCTCCGCGCTGATCGGGTTCGGGCAGGGATTCCAGCCGGTTTGCTCGTTCAATTACGGCGCGGGGCTGAAAAACCGCGTCAAAGAGGGATATCGGTTCTGCGTGAAGTGGGGAACGATCTGTCTGACCGGGATCGCAGCCGCATGCTTCGTCTTTGCGCCGCAAGTCATATCGGTTTTCCGCGACGACCCGGCCGTGGTGGCGGTCGGACAGGTCGCGCTGCGGTGTCAGAGCTGCGTGCTGCCGCTGAACGGCGTGATCGTGATGACGAATATGATGCTGCAGTCGATCGGCAAGGGCGTGAAGGCTTCGGTTCTCGCCTCCGCCCGCAGCGGAATGTTCTTTATCCCGGCAATTCTGATCCTGCCGATCTTCTTCGGTCTGCTCGGCGTGGAGATCTCCCAGACCGCCGCGGACGTCTGCGCCTTCGCACTCTCCGTACCCCTCGCGGTGTCGGAGCTGCGGAAATACTGATTTGTCGAGGTCTTCGACCTCAACAAATCAGTATTTCAGTGAACAGAAAAATGTGAAATGTGAAAAGTAATTACATTTTACATCTCACATCTCACATTTCACGGAAATTCTGATTTGTCGAAAAAAAAACGAGGCGGTGCCTCGTTTTTTGTATTCGGAAATCAATAAACGAATATCTGCTCCGGGTGGTCGAAGATGTCTTCGAGCTTGACGAGGAACGGCTTGATGTCGCCGAAGTCCAGCGCCCGGTGGTCGAAGCAGATGTTCAGCGGCAGGACCGAGGCGGTCGCGACGACGTCGTTGCCGTTCTCGTCGGTCCGGACGACCGGTTTTTTCTGCACCGCGGAAATGCCGATCGCGCAGATCTGCGGCGGGATCACCATCAGCATTGCGATCGAGCCCTCGATCCCGCGGGTGATCGAGCCGATGTTCGAGATCGTGATCGTGCCCTGCTTGAGGTCCTTTTTCGTAATCTTCTCCTCGTCGGGGATCGCGTCGTACTGCTTCTTCGCCTCGCCGGTCAGGGGCGTGACGCGATGGCGCTTCTGCGTTTTCGAACCGATCAGACGGAACACCACGCTGATGACCTTGCCCTTGCGAAGCTCCTCCATCGTGTCGTTCATCGACACCGAGTACATCGCCTGGGTGAGATTCGTTTTTTCAAGCTTTTTTGCGGTTTCCGCCATATACTCCGTCATATTGCCGAGGCTGCGGTTCCCCATATCGGTCATGGTAATGGTCATCATCGAGCCGTCGGGCAGGATCCACGGCATGGATACGTCGATATTCTCAAACTGCGTGATCTTGCCGCGCACGAGTTTTTTCTCGAAACGGATATGCGCGTTCATCTGGGGCGCGGCTTTCAGCGCCTCGCAGATCGCCTTGAGGATCACGGTGTTCAGCGTAACATGCTTGCCCTCGGGCAGAGAAGCGTTGAATTTCTTGTATTCGTCAATAAAGCTTGTAACGTCCGGGTCGTAGATATAACTGACGTGGGGAATGTTCTGCCAGCTCTGGGTGGTCATTTCCGCCACCATCTTGCGCTGAATGCCGAAACGGCTGACTTTGCTGATATGCCCGATCGCCATAATGCCCTCCTTACCAAAAAAGCTCTGCGATTTTTGGAAAAACTGCTCAAATCGAATACTCTATTCTTGTCTATACTAACAAGGCGTTACTGCTTCTATGTTTAAGAAATATGAATAAACGGTGAATTTTTAAAAGCTTTTTTATAAAGGACGGAAAAACGGACGGAATCGTCGTCCGCGATGTATATTTTACGTCGACGCTTCGTATAATCATAGTATCCCGATTCACGGGAAAAACACGGATACGGAGAATGTTCAATATGTTCGGACGAAAAAAAAAGTACAGTTTCCCCGCGGAAAACAGCGCCTTCGACGGTTTCGACAACGTGGACGATTTTGACGATTTCAGCAACGCCGCGAGCGCGAACGAGGCGACGGGGCTGATCCCCGGAAACAACGACGAGGAAAACG
>JAFRTA010000406.1 GCA_017427315.1 Clostridia bacterium | reverse complement strand
TGGCGGCAGTGATCCGACCAGTAGGTGTCGATCATGCGGATCTCGGTGATGGTGGGATCGCGCCCTTCCCTGCGGAAGTATTCCTGACAGAAGGCGATATCGTCGCCGTCCATCGCGAGCCCGTAGGCCTTGACGAAAGCCTCCAGCGCCGGACGGTCAAGCGCGATGAAGCCCGCGAGAGTTTCGACCCCGGTGGGAAGATCGTATTTCGTTTCCAGCGTTTCCGGCTTGTCCAGGGACGCGATGCGCGCCTCCACCGGATTCACCACGTATTTTTTGATCTCCGCGATATCCTCCCCGCGAAGATCGCCCGAGAGTGCATAGACCCTGGCGGAACGGATCAGAGGACGTTCGCCCTGCGAAAGGATCTGGATGCACTGGGCGGCGGAATCGGCGCGCTGGTCGAACTGACCGGGCAGATACTCCACCGCGAAGACCTCGGCGTCCCCGAAATCGGGAGCCTCCGAAGCGATATCCAGCTGCGGCTCCGAAAACACCGTTCTGACGGCGTAATCGAAAAGCTCCGGGGTGATGTTTTCCGCGTCGTAGCGGTTAAAGATCCGCACGTCCGTAAGGGCGGAGATCCCTAAAAGCGACGTCGCCTCGTGCAGCAGCGTTTTTGCCTCCAGGTCCAGCCCCGGTCTTTTTTCAACGAAAATTCTGTATACCAACTGTGTGCCCTCCGCTGTTCTTTCTGATCTTTCGCCGGATGGGGCGTTATATCCCCTGCTCCGTCCGTTTAATGATGTTATCCTGCAGTCCGCTCTCGAGCGTGGTGAAATACGCGCTGAAGCCGCCCACGCGCACGATCAGGTCGCGGTGCCGTTCGGGGCACTCCTTCGCCTCGCGCAGCTCCTTCGCGTCCAACACGTTCACCTGCAGGGTCTGCCCGCCCATTGCAAAATAGGTCTTCGCGAGGGCGATGAACGTTTCGATCCCCTTTTCGGTGTTGAACTGCGATTTCGGGAATTTCATCTGCAGCACGTTGCCGCTCGTGGCGAGATACTGGTTCGCCTTCAGCACGGAATTCAGCAGCGCGGTGGGGCCGTGGGTGTCGCAGCCGGGCAGGGCGCAGACGCTTCTGCCGTAGCGTGCGGCGCGCTCGAAGGTGCTGCACCCGAAGCCGAATTTTCCGCCGCGGAACGTCTGCTTCGTCTGCCCGTAGCGGTAGATATGGTCGGTGATGCGCGCATAGATCTCATCCACGTCGTCAATATCGTTGCCGAATTTGTGGTAGTTGAGGAAATCGGCGCGCAGCTCTTCATACCCTTCGTAATCCGCCTTCAGCGCCGAAAGAAGCTGCGCCATGGTGTATTTTTTCTCGTCGTAAATAAAGTGTTTGATCGCGGCGAGGGAGTCCGCCGCGTCTGGCAGCCCCTCGGTCAGGATCTGCCCGTGCCCGTAGTAGGGACCGTGGTTTTTGTAATCGAGCCCTTTCTCGATGCAGCCCTGGATGACATGCGAGTGCCACGGGTTCGGCGCTTCCTTCGCGAATATACGCTGACATTTGTTCGACATATCGACGGCGTTGTCGGTCAGATAATCCGTCTGCCGGAAAAACGCCTCCATCAGCTTTCCAAAGGTGTCAAAACCGGTCGGATCGCCCGTCGCCGCGCCGAGGGTCTTCCCGCTCTTGGGGCAGGTCCCGTTGTGCAGCGCAAATTCGAGCGCCTTGATGACGCTGATCTCGCCGTCCTCAAGCCCCATATGGGACTTGCCGAAAATGTCGATCTGATTGCAGCCGTTCATGCAGTAGAGGTGCGAATCCGACGGCGGGATGCCGAGCGCCTCGAGCGCCGGGCAGACGCATTCGTCGTTATAGATCGCGGGCATGCCGATGCCCGTGCCGATCGTGAGCGCCGCTTCGCGCCACGCCCGTTCGGGGGAATTACGGTGGAAGCGCATCGTGATGTTCGGCGTATTATAATGAAGTTCCCGCGCAACGCGCAGCACGTCCCAGGTCAGCGCGCAGCTTTTGTCGTTCCAAAACTCGTCGGAGCCGCCGATGCAGAGGTTCCACGCACGGACGCGGTGGAACAGCTCCCACAGCTTTTTCAGGCATTCGTAGCGGTCTTCCGGATCGTGATTTTCGTAATACCGCCCCATGGCGTAGTCGAACGAGCCCGGGGAATCGTTTTCGATGAAGCTGTACGCCAGCCAGAAGAACTGGCACGCTTCGAAGAAATCGCGCGGCTGCTCCCGCGGGATCCGTTCCAGCGCGCGGACGATCCGGCGCAGAATTTTTTTGTCTTCTTCCTCCGCCGCGGGGATCATCTCCTCCGCCAGCGCGCGGTACCGGTCCGCCAGGATCTCGATCGCCGACAGGGCGATCTCGAGAGAATCGTAAAAGCCGCCCTTCTCCGTATGGATCCCGCGGAACAGGCGGATCTTTTCCCGGATGCCGTCCGTGCCGACGCGCAGGAGCATTTCGTAGTCGGGATTCGCGTGTCCCGCGCCCTCGCCCCAGCAGGCGTAGATGCTTCTCAGCTCGTGTTGGATCTGCGAGAAAGATCCGCCGGTCAGACGGTGGGTGCGGTACGGCTCGAATTCGGCGTACAGCGCGTCGATCTCATCGGCAAGCTCCGGATATCTCTCTTTCTGCGCATCGCGGACCTCCGGCGGGAAATACAGTCCGCTCCCGCGGGAGTAGCGGATGCCGTAATCGGGATAGGTGCAGCCCGGTCCGACAAACCAGTCCTTCGGGTCGATCGAAATGCGCGCCTGTTCGCACTGACGGCGGAAGCCGCAGGCGATGCGGTATTCCCGTTCGTATTCGGGGTCGATCCCGCCGACGTCCGCCTCCTTGAAGCCGAACGCGAAGGGTTCAATGTCTCTGATGGTCATGATGGGTCACCTGATTCGGTAAATTCTGATTTATCGAGCTGAAGCTCGACAAGGTAGGAAGTAGGAAGGAGGAGGGAGGAAGTAATGAAGGGGCTTCGAGTCTCGCCTGCCGGCTCGGTCGGTGCTTCTGCGGCAAGCCGCAGAGATCGCCACCGGCGATCCGCACCCCCTTACCCCATTATATAACGCGGACAGACAAAATCGTTATATTTATCAACAATTTTGCCTTTACGCACTATATAATTCAAGTCGCGAAGCGACTTCCGAACCTCCTCCTTCCTCCCTCCTACTTCCTACTTGGCAAAGGGGCTGTTGCAATAAGCCCCGAAAAAAACACGACCGAGCAGCCCGAAAGGGTTGCTCGGTCGCGGCTTTCATAGTATAATTTAATTACCAAAAAAACCACACTGAAAGCGAGAAT
>JAFRTA010000405.1 GCA_017427315.1 Clostridia bacterium | reverse complement strand
GGAGGAAGGAGGAAGGAGGAAGTTCGGAAGTCGCTTCGCGACTTGAATTATATAGCGTGTAAAGGCAAAATCGTTGATAAATATAACGATTTTCATCTATTTCACAATTATATAATGGGGTAAGGGGTGCGGATCGCCGGCGGCGATCTCTGCGGCTTGCCGCAGAAGCACCGACCGAGCCGGCAGGCGAGAACGAAGCCCCTTCATTCCTTCCTCCTTTCTCCTTCCTACCTCCTACTTCATCGGGCGTCAGCCCGATAAATCAGAATTTGAAAGGAGCAAACCATGGAACACGCCTATTCGATCCTCATGTTCATCTTCGCGGGGGCGCTCTTTCTCTACGGACTTCTGATGTTCGCCACGAAGGATATCAACCTGATCCCGTACCGCCGCCGGTATGCCGCGAAAATGAGCGACAAAAAGCTCTACGTGCGGCAGCTCGGCAAGATCGTGATGCTGACCGCTCTTTCCCCCGCGATCAGCGCCGCGGTGGGGCTTCTGCCCCTCGGCGAGACCGTATGGCCGGAGGCCGTCGCGCTGCTCGGCAGCATGGTCCTTTTTCTCTGGATCGGCACGAAAATGATCCGCATCGCCCAGTGAATCAGCCTCAGATTGATGATCCGCAATGGGAAAACGCTTGTATTTCCATTTGCAGGTCGAATACAATAAATGATCGGAGCACATTATGAAAACTTACGGTACCTATTTTCAGAACGACCCGGATCGGCCGCTTTGTTACGGCGAGGTGAACCTGATCGACCCGCCCCGCCGCCGTCTGCGCGGTGAGCCTGAAAAACGGGGTATCGAGGCGGTCCCCGTGTTCTGCGGCTTCTGCGGCACGGATCTCGAGCTGATGCGCATGGGACGCCGCGGCGAGCTCGGGGCGAAATTCCCCGCGGGGGAAAAACGCCTGATCAACGGGCACGAGGGCGTCGTGTGGGTCCCCTCGGAAGACCGCTTCGCGATCGTGCTGATCCGAGGCGGCGACAGCGCAGACCCCACGCGCTACACCGAGGACGAGACCTATTTCGAGTACGGCTGCGACGGCGCGGACGGCATTTTCTGCGATAAAGGTTTTTTCCATCCCGATATGCTGCTGCATCTGCCGGAAAAATACGCGGGGCTGAAAAAACTGCCGCTGTCCCTTGCGAAAAAGCTCGTTTTCTCCGACCCCTACGCCTGCGCGGTGTTCCAGCACGAGCGTATGTGCGATATCGGGGCGGCGCAGAATTTCCGCGTCATCAAGGCGAAGCGGGGCTGTTCCGCCGCCGAGGCGATGGAGCGGTCTTACGACGCGACCTTTGAACGCACGGTGATCTTCGGCCTCGGCACGACCGGGCTGTTCATCGGCGATCAGATCCGCAGGAACCACCCGGACGCGCGCATCCTGTTCGTCGCCCGCAGCGCTCCGGACAGCAAAAAGGCGCGCTTCGCGGTCGAAGAATTCAACTGCGAATATCTCTGCTCGAACGGGCTTTCCGAGCCGCAGACCGCCGCGGCGATCGTCGAAGCGCTGGGCGGCAGGGCGAGCATGTTCGTCGGCACGTCGGGCTCCGCGGTCGAGCACCGCGTCGCGTTCAAGGAGAAGGTCCTCGGCTGCAACGGCATTTACAACAGCTTTTCTCTGGGGCCGCAGATCACCTTCGACACGATGCCCTTCGGCTTCGAGAACCACGTGATCATGGCGTCGATCAATTTCACGCGGGCGCACATGCAGACGGCGATCCGCATCCTCTGCGAGAGCCGCTTCGACGCGCTGACGGAGCTGATCGATAAGGACGAATTCACCGCAGATCCGATCGGCGCTTACGAAAATAAAATATACGCTCCCGGCGCGCCGCTGAAAACGGCGGTCGTCTGGAACGAAACCTATATTGACAGGAAGGTGTGATTTTTTATGGATCTTATTACGGTAAAACGGCAGCCTTCCGGCCGTCCGGTCCGCCCGCTGAACGGCGTGAACGGCGGACCGGTGACGCACGATTTCCGGTACGACGCGAAAAAGCTGTTTGCGGACGCGCATATCCCCTACTGCCGTCTGCACGATATCGAGGGGGCTCTCGGCGGCGGCAAATTCGTCGACGTGCGCAATATCTTCCCGATCTGGGAGCTCGACGAGAACGATCCGAAGTCCTACGACTTCACGTTCACCGACGAGTATCTGAAGCAGATCGACGCCTGCGGCGCTCAAAGCTTCTACCGCCTCGGCCAAACCATCGACCACGGGTATTTCAAGGCGCACGTGCGCCCGCCGGCGGACGCTGCGAAATGGGCGCGGATCTGTGCGAACATCGTGCGGCACTATAACGAGGGCTGGGCGGACGGTTTTCATTACGGGATCAAATACTGGGAGATCTGGAACGAACCGGAAAATCCTCCCATGTGGACCGGCACGCAGGCGGAGTATTTCGAGCTCTACCGCGTGACGGCGAACCTGCTGCGGCGCGAATTCCCCGATATCCGCATCGGCGGTTACGCCTCCTGCGGGGTCTACGCCGCGTTCGACGAGAACGCAGACGATTTTTACCGTTCGTTTATCACATGGTTCGACGATTTCCTCGCATACGTCAAAGCGCCGGAAACGGCGTCGCCGCTCGATTTCTTCTCGTGGCATATCTATTCCTCCGATCCGTCGCAGGTGCTCGCCCATGCGCGGTACTGCCGCGAAAAGCTGGACAAGGCGGGCTTTGAGAAGACCGAAGCGATCCTCGACGAGTGGAACTGGGCGGGGAAGGATATGTTCGAGCGGATGCGGGATATGACCGGCGCGTCGTTCACCGCCGATGTGATGTGCCGCCTGCAGAAGACGGACGACGTCGACGTCGCCTGCTATTACGACGCGCAGCCCGATCAGGCGTACGGAGGGCTGTTCCTGCGGCATACGGATACACCGTCGCGGGCGTATTACGCGGTGAAGGCGTTCGGAAAGCTGTACGCGCTCGGCGGGGAGGCGGACTATATCGCCGATACGGATCTCGCCGCCGCCGCGGCGACGGACGGGAATACCGCCGCCGCCGTCGTTTCGAATTACGAAAAAGAGTCGCGTCTTGTAACGCTCTGTTTCCCCGGCGCGAAACGGATCCGGCTGTATCTGCTGGACGGATCGCACGACCTTTCCCCGATCGCCGACGCGCCCTGCGATACGCTCACGACGACGGCAGATAAGAATACGGTGCTGTACGCCGAGGCGGACGGATATGAAGCAATAAGAAACGGATAAAGGCAGGAATTTATATGGCGCAAGATAAACGATCCTCCGAGGAACGGGATCCGTTTGAAGAATATCAGAAAGCAGCTGATCCCTCAAAACGGGAGCGCGGTTATGTCTGGCATACCGCGATCGGTCTGCAGGCGGTAGACGGATTGGAACCGTCCGAGTACCTAATCCAAACCGCACAAAAGAATGTTGACGGTGAGATCACGATCGACGACGCGCAGAAGCTGGTCGATTCCTATTACAGACAAAATCGGAAAAGAGAGGAGAACAGAACCGAGGAGGCGGACAGAGTATCCGCCCGCACTGCATTGCTGCTCTCCGAGAAAGGATTCACACTTTCGGCGGCGCAGTATCTTTCGATACACAAGCGGCTGTTTGAGGGAATCTTTCCTCATGCCGGCAGGATCCGTGATTATAATATCACGAAGGAAGAATGGGTGCTGGACCGCGATACCGTCATTTACGGCAATTGGGCTGAGCTGCGAGAAACGCTTGAATACGATATACAAACGGAAAAGGCTTTTTCTTATGAAGGCCTCACCATGGACGAGGTCATGCATCATCTCGCCGTATTCGTCTCGCGCCTATGGCAGATCCACGTTTTCGGCGAGGGAAACACAAGGACCACGGCGGTGTTTTTTATCAAATACCTGCAGTCGCTCGGCTTCAACGTTACGAACGATATTTTTGCGAAAAACGCATGGTATTTTCGCAACGCCATGGTCCGCGCAAATTACACGAATCTGAAAAAAGGGATCCATGAGACGACCGAATATTTGGAACTGTTTTTGCGAAATCTGCTGCTCGGCGAAAACCATCCGCTGAAAAACAGGACATTGCATATCAGCGGAGCTCTGCAAAAACAGGATATTGACGGGAACAAACAGGACATTGACCGAAAAACCATTCTGTCGGCGCATATGAAAAAAGCAGGGTTTTCCGGAAAAACGACGGAAAACACGCTGACGCTTTTTGACGCGTTCGGTACAACTCTGTTTTTCGGCAGATCAGACGTCGTTGCGGTGCTGAAGATCACGCCGTCCCCTGCGTCGGCGCTTTTGAAACGGATCGCGAACGCCGGGATCATAGCGCCGGTCAGCGGCATGGGAAAAGGGAAATATCGGTTTATGGTTCCGTCGGACAATACAGTATAAAAAAGCATTACAGGAGGAATTTTTATGACGGTACTTCGTTTTTTGGGGCTGCCCGCGGCGGTCAGAAGGCTCATTTCCGTGCTGGCGACGCTGATCATTCTGACGCTTTCCCCCTTTGCGTCGTTTACCACGCAGGAGGAGGCTTCAAGGTATATGCTGCCCGGCGACGAAGCCTTTTCCGCCGATGCGGGCGGCGTGTGGACGGTTGGCTTCGCGAAAGCCGTGCTGACGCCGGACGACGTGGGAGAAACCGCTTATTATATCGCGGGGTATAACTCGAACAATCCCGCCGAGGGCGTTCTGGACGATATGTACGCCCGCGCGGCGTATCTCGACGACAACACCGGGCGCGGCGGCGTCGTGCTCTGCGCGATCGACTGCGTCGGGCTGAGCCGTCACGATATCAACGATATCCGCGCGCTCGTGATCGAAAGCGGGAAGATCCCCGGCTTGAAATCGGTCAACGTCTGCGCGACGCATACGCATTCCGCGATCGACACGCAGGGGCTCTGGGGAAGATCGTACGTCAGCGACGGCAAGGATTCGGAATTCCAGAACAGTCTGAAGGAAAAAGCCGCCGCGGCGATCGTCGCCGCCTACGAAGCCCGCGCAGACGGAACGCTGTATTACGGCACGGCGGATATCTCGGAAAAACTCGCGGATACGAGAACGCCGATCGATTTTGACCCGCTTCTGACGAGGATCCGCTTCGCGCCTGCGGACGGCGGCAAAGAGCTCTATATCGTCAATATGTCCTGTCATCCGGAGCTGCTCGGCAGGGGAACGAAGAACGTCAGTGCCGATTTTCCCGCCTACATGGGCAGAGAGATCGAAGCGCGGACCGGCGGCGAGTTTATTTTCATCAACGGCGCGATCGGCGGGCAGATATCCTCCGACCGGATCGACGACGTACTGAAGGACCCGGAGTTGGACTGCGAGGCGTATATGAAGCAGTACGGCAAAGAGATCGGCGAAATCGTGCTCTCCGTCGCCGACGAGACGCAGATCGCGCCGCTCGTCAACATCAGGTCGCAGGCGCTGTCGATCGGGTGCGAAAACACGATCTTCAAGCTCGGCAAGACGATCGGCATTCTGACCAACGATATCGAAAAACGGAAATTCACCGCGGATATGAACGTGCTGACCGAGATATCATATCTTGAGCTGGGCGAAAGACAGATCGGTATGTTCCTGATCCCCGGCGAGCTGTATTCCGAGTTTTACAGCGGGAATTTCCTGCCGGCGGAGGAATCTGCGAACGGCTTTGCCGCGGAATACAAGCCGCTCCGGGAAATGACCGACTGTGAACACAGCTTCGTCGTCGGGCTCTGCAACGACGCGCTCGGCTATATCATCCCGGATAACGATTTTCTGAATAATGAATGGCTGGGCTTCTTCGATATCTGCAAGGACCAATTCGGCAGGACGCACTACGAGGAGACGAACTCCGTCGGTCCGAACGAGGCGCGCGTGATCATCGACGCGATGGACGCGCTGACCGCGTCCGTGAGAAAACGGAATATGATAAAAATCTCCGGGACCGGCTTCGGTTCCCGGAGATTTTTTCGGTTAAGGCGGCGCGCAAGAACGGAACGGCGCGGCTTTCGGATAAACCGGCGGCGTTCAGCGCAGTGCAATGATATCGAGCTTCGCCGCGACGCGCAGGGCCCTTCTCGCGTCGGCGGATGCGATCTTTCCGTTACCGTCGCTGTCTGCCGCGAGGAAAACGATTCCATCGAGCGTTTCAAGCCGCGCCGCGGCCCGGAGGATGATGCGCGCGTCCTGTGAATTGACCTTGCCGTCGCCGTTGACGTCCATGGGAACGATGACGGCGTATTCCGTACCGTCGGCGGTGATGAGGCGGGTGCCGGTCCCGACCGGTTTGCCGTCGGGGATCTCACCGCCGTCTTTCCCGACGATCCTGTTTTCGCCGCCGTTGCCGAGCAGATCTCCGAGCACGTCTTGGGCGCTGCCGGGCAGCGCGAAGATCTGTTTCTGTTCATTGTCGACACGGACCTTACTCTCGTCAGAGGACGCAAGTCCCGCGGGCTCGGACGGTCGGGGAGGCTCGGTCGTGCCCGGTTCGGACGGCTGCGTCGGTTCGGTCGGCGCAGGCGCGGTCGTCTCGGTCTCGCCCGTCGCGGGGATGGGCTCCGTATCGGCGTAACCGCAAACGGTGCAGGAACGATGCTTTTCTCCGTTCTCCGCTGCGGTCGGTTCCCGATCGATGATCCAGCCGCCGAAGGTATGTGCTTCCATGTCGATGATATCGCCGCAGACGCATTCCTGCCAGTGATTGTCCTCGTCGGATCTCTGCGTATATTCGTGAATGTGGTCTTTCCTGTAGTGCGCCCAGATCGTCCGGTCGGCGGTCAGTTCCGTGTTCGCGGTGATCTTCACGCCGCCCTTTGCTTTGGTGTACCAGCCGAGAAAGAGATATCCGCTTCGCGTCGGCGTCGGCAGAGCGCCGAAGGTCGGGTTCGTCCACTGCGCGTAAAGCGTCACGTCCGCTGTGCCGATGTATACCTCGCCGGGGGCGTACGCCGTGCCGGAGCCGTCCGCCGCGGTGTTCCAGCCCGTAAAGGTCACGCTGTATTTCTTCGTCGTTTCGGAGACCTCGCCGCCGTTTGCGTCCAGCGTCAGCTTCAGCGTTTTTTTCGGTTTTGCGGCGGTCAGCGTCAGGCTGCCTGCCGCCGTCTGGGCGGCGGGCGCTTTTTTGCCGCCGTTCGCGTCGTATGTCACGGTGAACGGGACCTTGCCGTAATGCATCACCGCGCCGGTCAGCGCTTCGTTGTCGCTGCCGACCGGGATCGCGCCCCATTTCTGCGCCGTGCCTTCGTAATATGTGTCCGCAAGCGCGCCGCAGGCGCGGAACGCGCGGTTGCCGACGTTCGTCATGCCGTCTTCGATCACGAGCTTTTTGATCCTGTCGTTGCCGGCAAAGGGGGACGTGCTGTAGGGGTATTCCTCGAGACTGTCAAAGTCCTTCATCGGTCCCGTGCCGCAGATCGTGAGGGTTCCGTCTTCCGACAGTGAACAGGTGAGGTTTTTGCCGATATTATAAGAGAACAGACGCGCGTCGGTCAGATCATCGTTGCCGTCGCCGATCTGGACGCCGTCTCTGAGCTCGTCCCAGTCTCCGGCGGTGCCGGTGTAATAAACGTATTTCAGAGCGCCGCAGCCGCAGAACGCGTCCTCGCCGATGACGGTCACGCTTTCGGGGAGCGTCACGGTCTCCAGCGCCTGACAGTCGCCGAACATGCCGTCGGCGACGCGGGAGACGCCGCTTTGGAGCGTTGCGGTTTTCAATGCCGTACAATACAGAAACACACGTTTGCCGAGTGCGTTCACGCCGCTCACGCTGCCGGGGATCGTCACGCTTTGAAGCGCCGTGCATTCCGTAAACGCGCAGTCTCCGATCTTGGTCACGCCGTCGCGGATCGTGATATCCGTCAGCGCCCCGCAGCCGCAGAACGCGTTGGCTCCGATCTGCTTTATATAGTCCGGGATCGTCGCTATTGCGTCTTTTGAGACAGAAAATGAATGAAACAAGCCCTTATCCCTTATTCCTCATCCCTCATCCCTGAATTCTGATTTATCGGGCAGCGAAGCTGCCCGATAAATCAGTATTTATTCCTCCCTCACGGCAAAACCGTATTCGTCCTCACGCGCCGGGATCGTTTTGCAGTACATATTCTCGATCTGTATATACGTTCCGCGCTCGATCGCAAGGATCACGCCGTCGATCTGTTCCTCCGTTCCCTGGATCTCCATCGAAACGCCGCCGTCGGAGTCGTTGCGCACCCAGCCCGTCGCGCCGAGCGCGTTCGCGGCGTTCACCGCGCGCCAGCGGAAGCCCACGCCCTGCACGAAGCCCGTGAACCGCAGCGCCCTTCGGATGATCCTGCCGTCTGTCTTTTCCATCGCCCCGCCGCCTTCTTCTTGTTCCTGCCGTAATCATAACACCGCCGGGCGGAAAATGCAAGAACGATCAGGCGTCAAAACGCTTCCGGGAAAAGAAAACGATTGATTTACCGTGACGGATGCTATATAATAATCCGTGTATATTTATTGAGGGGCGCGAAACGCTGACCCTTGCCGACGAAAAGGATCGGGTGTGAAGATGATGAAAAAGAGTCTATGGTTATTGGCGTTCCTTTTGCCGGTCGCCGGCGCGGTCACGGCGTATTTTTACACTGTCGAATATCTCGCGTGGAACGTACCGCTTTACGCAGCGGCGACGGCGGCGGTCTTCCTTGACGGCGCGGCGGCGTTCGCTCTGCTCGCGAAAGCGAAGGAAAAACCGAAAAAGGGCGTGCTGCTCTCCGCGCTGTCCGGCGGTTTGATCGCCGCTGTCGGAGCGTTCGCGGTCTCGTTCGTTATCAACGTGCTCATTTACCATGAGCGGGGCAACAAACAGGCGGCAGCAGCCATGGCGGTGTTCGGCTTCCTGTTCGCGCTGTTCTGCGTCCTGCGGCTGAAAAAGATAACAAAAGAAAGATTCGTATGGAAGCCCCTGCTCGCCGTCGTTTTGTGCGTCTGCCTGCTCGTCTGCGGGCTTGCGCCCGCGCTGCCGAGACTTCCCGACGTTTTGTATGAACGCGGCTTTTACGCGCAGGCGGACCCCGCCGGGCTGAGCGTGCATACCGACGACCCGCTGCCGCCCGCGGAGGACGCCGACCTGTATCTCGCGCCGGACGGCGACGACGGGAACGACGGCAGCTTTGAAAAGCCGCTGGCGACGCTCGAAAAAGCCCGGGATCTCGTGCGGGCCATGGACAGAACGGGCAAAGACGGGATCGTCGTCGCCCTGAAAGCCGGGGAATACCCGCTTCGTCATATCGAATTTACCGTCGAAGACGGCGGGGCGCCCGGCTGCCCGGTCGTATACCGCGCTTACGGCGACGGCGAGGTAATACTCAACGGCGGCGTGACGCTGACCGCGTCCGATTTTTCCGCCGTGACGGACGAGACGATGCGCTCGCGCCTGCCGGACGGCGGGGAAAACGTCGTCTGCGCGGACCTGACGGAGTTCGGGCTCACCGCAGACGACTGGGGGGAGCTCGTCCCCATGTGCGGGCATACCGCCGACAATTACGACGATTATGTCCCCGGCCCGCCCGCCTGCGAGCTGTTCGTGGGCGACAAACAGATGACGCTGGCGCGCTACCCGAACGACGGAAACCTGCGGGTCGTTACTATCATACAGGAGGGCGAAGGGCTGGAGAGCGCAGCGAGCAACCATGCGCAGCGCGCGGATTGGGATACGCTTCGCAACCCGCAGACGACGGTCTTTTCCGTCGATAAAGATACTGCTGACAGAATTCATTCCTACAAATCTCTTGACGACGTGTGGATCTGGGAGGCGCTGATCCACGAGTTCGCGCAGTCCACCGTTCCGTTGAAGAGCTTTGATTATGAAAACAGAGCCGTCGAACAGAAATACGTCAGCCGGTACGGCGCGGTGGCGGGTTCCGCCTACCGCATCTTCAATGTGCCCGAGGAGCTGGACGCGCCCGGCGAGTGGTACCTTGACCGGGATTCCGGCATATTGTATCTTTATCCCGACTGCGATTTGCAGAGCGCCGGGATCACGCTGACCGTCTCGACGGAGGATCTTCTCACCGTGACGGACGCGGATCACCTGCGCTTCGACGGGCTGACGCTTAAGGGCTCCCGCGGCTCCGGCATTGTGATCCGCGGCAGCGATATCACCGTATCGGACTGCCGCGTTTCCGAAGTCTCCGGGTTCGGCGTTTCGGCGGTCGGGTACAGAGATACGGTCCTCGGCTGCGAGATCGTCAATACCGGCTCCTCCGGCGTCAGCATCGACGGCGGCGACCGGCCGACGCTGACCTCCGGCGAAAACCGCGTGGAAAACAACCTCGTGCGCGGCGCGGGCTTCCTCAGATCCGGTCACGGGATCTCCGTTTCCGGCGTCGGCGCGGTGGTCGCGCACAACGAGGTCTGCGATTCGGAAAGCACCGGGATCGCCTATTGGGGAAACAATATTACCGTGGAGTATAACGTGATCCACGATACGGATCTGTATACGAACGACGGCGGCGCGATCTATACCGGCAGACGCTGGGACTGCGGCGGCTGCGTGGTGCGCTATAACGTGATGTACCGTCTCGGAGATGAGAACCATACGCCCAACGGCGTCTATTTCGACGACGGCGTCTCCGGGCAGACCGCCTACGGTAACCTGATCGTCAATGCGAAGCAAAACGGCTTCCTGATCGGCGGCGGCAGAGACCACAACGTATACAACAATATCCTGATCAACTGCAAAACGCCGGTCTGCTACGACGACCGCTCCCGCGAGGCGATCCTGGAGCCCTCGTCGTGGTTCCAGCACAGCAGAGAGGGCATGGATATGCAGCAGAATCTGGAGGCTATGCCCTGGCGCGGCGCGCTCTGGCAGAAGGAGTACCCTTATACCGCCGGCTGGACGCTTGATTATTCGGATACGGAAACCCCGAATTTCATCCCCAACCCCGCGAACAGTAAGGTCGGCGGCAACCTGATCGTGCAGTACGAGGGCTCCTTCGGGTATGCGGACGAGAGCGTATACCGTTTCAGCGACCTTTCCGGCAACGCGGTGTATCAGTTGAATCAAATGAAAAAGCTGTTCGTTGATTTTGAAAACGGCGATTATACTCTGCGCGACGACGCGCCGGTGTTCGACCTGATCCCGGACTTCGAGCCGATCCCGCTCTCCGAGATCGGCAGGTATTGATGCGGAAAGCCCCGGAACGGAAGGAAAGACCGGCTTCCGGCGAGCCGGGGCAAAATAAAAAACACAAAAATGATCGGAGGAAACGACCATGCCTGCAGTAATGCCTGTTCTGAAAACGCATCCCTGCATTCACAAAAGAGAGGAGCCCGTCGTCCACGCCGGGGATCTTCCCTATCCGTCTGCGCTCGTGTTCAACGCGGGCGTGATCAGATACCGCGGCGAATACGTCATGATCTTCCGCAACGACTACGGGACCGACAAAGCCGCCTACGAGAACGAAAACCGGCGCTTTGCCGGTACGAGCGTCGGGATCGCCCGCAGCAAAAACGGCGTCGACGGCTGGCGCTTCGACCCGAAGCCGCTGATGGACAGCAACGACTCGGAGAAGGACCCCGAGATGCGCCGGCTTTACGACCCGCGCATCATCGAGATCGAAGACCGGCTGTATCTCTGCCTTGCGATGGACACGCGCCACGGCATCCGCGGCTGCATCGCGGAGCTCTCCGAGGATCTGCGCTCTTACCGCATCGTCAGCGCGAGCGTGCCGGAGAACCGCAATATGGTCCTGTTTCCCGAGAAGATCGGCGGCGAGTTCGTGCGCCTCGAGCGCCCGATGCCGGTCTACAGCCGCGGCAGAGACCGTTTCGATATCTGGCTCTCCCGCTCGCCGGATCTGGTCTACTGGGGGCGCAGCGCGCTGGTGCTCGGCGTGGAGGACGTGCCGTGGGCGAACGATAAGATCGGGCCTACCGCGTCGCCCATTAAAACACCTCGCGGCTGGCTGACGCTCTTCCACGCCGTGGACCGCGACGAAGCCCGCGGAAAAAACGGCTGGGAGCCGCAATGGAAAAAACGCTACACCGCGGGGCTTATGCTGCTCGACCTCAACGACCCGTCGAAGGTCCTGTCGGTCTGCCAAGAGCCGCTGATCGCGCCGGACCTGCCCGTGGAGACGGACGAGGGCTTCCGCGAGAACGTGATCTTCCCCTGCGGGATGCTGCTCGAGGAGAGCGGCGAGGTCAAAATTTATTACGGTGCGTCCGATACCTGCGTGTGCCTTGCGACGGCGCAGCTCGACGACCTGCTCGCGCTGCTTTCATGAGAAAGACGCGCTGACAGAATCATTTACGGAGAATATCAGTCAATCATGAAAGGATTTGTTTCCATGGATTTTTCTGCTCTTCTGAAAGCGGTTGTCGCAGTCTTCATCGGTTTCTTTATGGGGCTCTCCCCTGCAGGGTTCCCCCGCGTGCCGAATGAGAAGAAGTTAGAGCTTGTGTGGTCTGATGAGTTCGACGGCGGCGCGCTCGACCTGGGGCAAGGAGAGTCGAACCCAAACCGCCTTTGGACGGCTCTTTTTGGCTGTTTTCCGCCCTTCGTCCTTGCTTTGCGTCAGCAAAGCTGCGGTCTCAGAACGAAAAACATCTCAAACATACCTCGTCCAAAGGTGCGCAGCAGTTTTTCAGCGGCAGATTTTTTTCAAGACAACGAAGCTGCCGCAGACAATACTGTCGTATTATCAAGGCAGATGAGGCAGGATTG
>JAFRTA010000404.1 GCA_017427315.1 Clostridia bacterium | reverse complement strand
CAAGATCTCTGATCCGCGTTCGCTGCGGGAACGGGTCGGCGATCCTGCAGGGATTCCCCTTAAGACTGCGGACGATGCCGTATGCGATCTCGCCGCTGCGCGTCTCGGCGCTCACGAGGAACGCGCCGCAGGCGCGAAGCGAGAAGAACGCCGCGTCGCCGAGAGAATGATCCCACGCGGGGAACAGCCGCAGAACGCCGCCCTGACTTTGCAGCAGCATCTCGCAGATCACCTGCGCGGTCGCGGCGGTGCCCTTGCCGACCGAGTAGTCGCAGTCGAAGGCGACGGGCTCGTCGAGGTTCCCTCCGATCTCGTACTGCTCCGGGATCAGCTTCAGCATACGCCCGGCGTAAGCCGCGTCGCCCATCCGCAGACGGGCGATGATACCGAAGGAGCGGTCCCACGGGATCTCGTCGTCGGGGATCAGCTTCATCACGGTCCTGCGCGCCGCTTCCGTCAGCTCGGGGCTGTCGCCGTGCCACGCGTCGACCTCGCCGGTATAACATACGGGTGAGACGTCCGTGACGCCGGGCGGGCCGTAATCAAAGGTCCTGTCGTCGGTGTCTGCAGCGGTTTTCCACGTTCCGTCCGGCCAAAGGGCGTAATCCTTCGGCAGCGCGGCGAGATCCGCCCGCCAGGCGGCGGCGAGATCCGTGTCGACGCCGAGAAGCTCCGCCGAACGGGCGGCTTTATCGAGCGTATTGCGGAACATACACGTATCGATCAGCGAATTCGTCATGAATTCGTCCGTGAATCCGACCGTGTTCGCAAACTCCTGACTGCGGGAAGGAAATATGTATTTCTCTCCTGTCGCCTCGTCCGTCAGAAGATATTCATGATAGAAAACCGCCGCGTCCCGCAGGAGGGGATATCCGACCTCGCGGAGAAAATCAAGGTCTCCGGTGCAGTCGTAATAATCCCAGCAGTATTTGACGCTCTCGCCGGCGGTCGAAAGATTCATCTCCGTCGCGTTCAGATTGATCGCCGAGGCGGTCACGGTGCCGATGTTGGAGATCGCGTGAGGATAAGCCGTGCCGTCCATATGGTAAAATCCGCGGGTGAATTCCCGCAGCTTCGGGTTCGCATCCCGCAGCATGCGGAACCAGGGCTCCAGCAGCTCGGCGTGATTCGTCGGCAGAATGCCGAGATTCGTCTTTGCCTGCTCATAGGTCAGGATATGATGCCCCCAGTTCGCGAGCGAGGACTGATACCACGGCGCAAGATAACCTGCGGGTTGTTTCCCCGGCTTGCGGGAGGCCATCGCCTGATATACGCCCCAGTACCAGGGACGGGAGTATTTCGTATCCGGCAGACGGATCCAGGAGCGCCGCCAAAGATGCCGGTACCACTCGATGCAGCTGCATGCCGCCATGGGCATCGAGCCGGCCTCGGCGCGGTCCAGCTTCCGTTTCGATCCCGCGGCAGTATCCGCTTCGTCATAAGTGGATACAACGGTGAGTAGGAAGGATACCTCCCGGCCCTTCGGTCTGCCCTCCGCGATGATCTTCGAGCCTGCGATATACGCGCGGAAACCGGGGGCGCCGGCGCGCATGCGCACGGTATAATGCACGTCCGGCGAGTTTTCGGGGTCGTGCCCCGCGCGAAGGCGCATCGTAAAACCGAAGTCCCGACCGTCGACAAACGGCACGGGCGTATAGTATTTCTCTATCTCTTCCTCGAGCCGCGCGATCTCTTTGTCGGTCTTCGGGCCGCTGTTGGCGGAGACCTCCATCGGGTCCTTCGTGAGCTCCAGAGACATCTTGCCCAGATGCCCCGCGGGCTCGCCGGCGCGGCAGCAGATATAAAGCACGTCCTCGGCGGGGGAGATGCAGCTCATCGTGGAAAAACCACGTCCCTTGACGACGCCGTTCTGATCGCCGCAGCCGTAGGTCTGTGTCACGCATCCGGTGCGCAGATCCATCTGCTCTTCGATGTTCGACTGGACGCCGCCTGAAATAAGATGCAGCGTCAGCCGCGCTGCGGAAGTCTGACAGGGGGAGTTTGAGCGCAGATTCGCCGCTGCGTTGATATCCTGCTTGAGCAGCGGGTCGCCTTCGCCCGCGCGCCGCCGTACTTCTTCGATCCCTCCGGCGAGATAGCAGGGCGGGTCAGAATCGAAATCGTCCCACCAGAGGTCGTTTTTGCAGATATGGTAAATGTAATTGTCCGGCGTGCCGTGGATCGCAGCTCCGATATCACCGCCGCCGATGATATATGCGCGGCGGAAATCCGGGACTGTGCCCCGTCGATGATAGGCGTGTTTTGCAGCCTCTTTTTCTCCGTCGGTCATAATGCGTATCCTGCCCGGCGTCATTGTCTCATTCGGCAGATGGGGCAGCAGACCGCTGCCGGGCTTTTTGCGGTGAAGTCTCTCGTTCTGCATAATTCTCACTTTCCGATGAACAGTCGAAGCGGCGCGCAAAGCACCCACAGGATCTTGTGGACGATCACGCGGAAATTCGTATCGGTCCTGACGTCCCGGGGCAGACTGTCCTCGTCCGCATACCAGAACGTGGGCAGGCGTTCGGCGTTCGCCGGGGT
>JAFRTA010000403.1 GCA_017427315.1 Clostridia bacterium | reverse complement strand
GGTGCATTACTTCTACCACCTGTTCAGCAATTTCCGCTATACCCTGTCGCACAGATAACGAACGCATGAATAAACGAAGCCCCGCCGTCCGGCGGGGCTTCGTTTTGGTAAATTCTGAGTTTATCGCTCTGCGATAAATCAGTATTTCAGTGAACAGAAAAATGTGAAATGTGAAAAGTAATTACATCTCACATCTCACATTTCACATCTCACGGGAATACTGATTTGTTCGCTGCTTCGCAGCGACAAATCAGTATTTGTCGATTCCGTCCTTCAATCTCGCAAGCCCGTCCTCGAGCGCCGCGCGCGGACAGGCGATATTCATGCGCAGAAAGCCTTTTCCCGCTTTGCCGTACGCTTCTCCGCCGATCAGGTAAAGGCCCGTTTTTTCCCTGATATGCGCGGCGAGGGCTTCGCCGTCGGGCGAGACCGCCGAAACGTCGAGCCAGAGAAGATACGTCGCGTTCTGGGGCGTAACGCGGACAGCGGGCAGATCCCGCCCGATGAATGCTTCCGCTGTTTTTCTGTTCAGAGAAAGGTATTCCCGCAGTGCGTCGAGCCACGGTTCTCCCGCCGTGAACGCGGCGACCGCGGCGGGTACGGCGAGGGCGTTCGGCTCGGCGACCTCGTCGGTATTCAGTCCCCGCCGGACCTTATGCCGCAGGAACGGGTCGGGCACGCACACCGCGGCGCTCTGCATCCCGGCAAGGTTGAACGCCTTCGAGGGCGACAGACACGCGATCCCGACCGCGCGGCAGTCCTCCGAGGCGGAAAGGAACGGGACGTATTCCGTGCCGGGCTCGGTCAGGTCGCAGTGCAGCTCGTCGGAGATCACGGCCACGTGATATTGCCTTGCGAGCGCGCCGATCCGGGCGAGCGTCTCCCGGTCCCAGATCTTTCCGACCGGATTCTGCGGGTTGCAGAGGATCATGAGCGTCGTCTGGGGGTCGGCAAGCGCCTTTTCCAACGCGGGAAAATCGACGGAATACGAGCCCGCTTCGTTTTTCAGCGGACACTCGAGGACCCGCGCACCGTTATTGATGATACTGTTGAAGAAAATATTATAAACGGGCGTGAGCAGCACGACGTTTTCGTTCGGCGCCGTGAGCCTGCGCACCATGGAGGAGATCGCGGGCACCGCGCCGGTGCAGAAGATCAGCTCCTCTTTTTTCATCGCAAAGCCGTGTCGGCGCTCCCACCAGCCGATATACGCGCCGTACCACGCGTCCGGCACGTCGGAATAGCCGAACACGCCGTGGTCGAGCCGCCGCTTCAGCGCGGCGCGGATCTCCGGTGCGGCTTTGAAATCCATATCCGCCACCCACATGGGCAGCTCGTTTTCGCCCACGTCCCATTTCAGGGAGTCCGTCCCTCTGCGGTCGACGGGCGTATCGAAATCGTATTTCATTCTTTTTCCCTCAGCCATTCGGGGCGGTCGGAGCGTTTCGCGACGTCGGCGCAGACGATTACGGTCTTCGACGGGTCGATGCGGTCTTTTTCGATGATCAGCTCCCCGATGTGCTCCGCGCGGATCGTGCCGCTCTTCGGGTTCAGCACGCTCTCGACCGCGGTCGTGATCTCGGCGTCGACGTCGGCGTACTCGAACGCGAGCGTCGTATTGAGCAGTTTGCAGTTGACCATTTTCAGGTTATCGATATAGCACATGCCCTGCAGGGACTCGATCACGCAGTTCACGAAGGTGAGGTTCTTCGAGTTCCAGCCGAGGTATTCGCCGCTGATAAACGAGTCGTAAACCGTCACGTTCTCGCTGTTCCAGAACGCGTCCTTCGTGAGCATGCGGGCGCTGCGCACGGTGACGTTCTTTACGCCGTCGAAGGAATAATTCCCCTCGAGGGTCAGACCGTCCGCGTCGATATTGCTGCTGTTCATCGCGAAATAATCGCCCTTGACCGTCACGTTTTCGAGCTTCACGCCCTCGCAGCTCCAGAGCGTTTCCTTCGCGTCGGCGAACGAAACGTCCCGCAGCGTGAGATTCCTGCAGCGGCGGAAGTTCTTCGGCGCGGCGATCAGCGCGGTCTGCACCGTCATGTTCTCGGTATACCATACGCCCGCCCGGGCGGTGTCGAACCAGGTGCATTTTTCCGCAAGGACGTTATTGCAGTACCAGAGCGGATATTTCCAACGGAACATACTGCCGAACAGTTTCAGGCCCTCTCCGTGCTTGAGCGGCGACTCGCCGTCTTCGAAAATGCAGTCCTCGACATACAGGTCCTTCTGCGCGAACAGCGCGCGCTCGCCCGTGAAATGTATTTGTTTATACTCTTTCATCGACAGTTCTCCATAATAGAATAATAATTTATTATACACTGTAATCGGGCGGAAATCAAGAGCAAATCGGATGATTCTGCCCGTTTTTGCCGGAGAGGCGGACTATTTTTTCCGTACGGTTGCAAATGCATTATAAATATGGTATAGTGACGGGGATCGAAGTTTCGAGGGATCATGGAAACGTGAAATCGTGATCCGGAACTCGGCGTTCAAAACCAAAGATCAAAGACTGAAGACAAAAGATCGAAAGCCGAAGACAGCGGCATCGATCAAAGCCCCCGAGCCGCCCGCACCGCCATAAACCAACAACCGGCAACTAACAACAAAACAATGATTTTCGGAAAACACATCAACAAATACTACCTCAAATACGCGCCGCTGCTGCTTCTCGGTCTTGCGGCGCTTGTTCTCGTGGACGTTCTGCAGCTTCGCATCCCCGCGCTGTATCAGCTCGTCGTCAACGGCGTGAACGACGGCGTCGTCGTGTTCGGAGGGCAAACGCTCCCGTTCGACGGCGCGTTCCTGCTTGACCATATCTGCATGCCGATGGTCGGCATCATCCTTGCGATGGTCTTCGGGCGTTTTCTGTGGCGGATCGCGTTCTTCAACGCGGCGATCCGCATCGAGACGAGCCTTCGCGAGCGCATGTTCGACAACGCGCGGTATCTGAGCCGGGAGTACTATCAGGTCAACAAGGTCGGGGACCTGATGAGCCTGTTCACGAACGACCTGAACACGATCCAGGAATGCTTCGCCTGGGGCGTGCTGATGTTCTTCGACGCGCTGATGCTCGGCGTGCTCGCCGTCGTGAAGATGGCGCGCATGCACGCGCTGCTGACGGCGCTTTCGATGATCCCGATGGCGTTCCTGCTCGCGTCTGCGACCGTGCTGGGAAAATATATGATGAAAAAGTGGGACGTGCGGCAGGCGGCGTTCTCCCGTCTTTCCGACTTCGCGCAGGAGAGCTTCTCGGGCGTCGCGGTCGTGAAGGCGTTCGTCCGGGAGACGAAGGAGCTGCTGGCATTCCGCAAACTGAACAAAGACAACGAAAAGGCGAACATCGAGCATACGCGCGCCTCGGTGCTGATGCGCATTCTCGTCACGTTCTTCGTCGGCTCGGTGATGAGCGTGATCCTCGGCTACGGCGGATATCTCGTCTATAAAAAAGTATTCAACGCCGGGCAGCTCGTGGAATTCATCGGCTATTTTTCGGCGATCATCTGGCCGGTGATGGCGGTCGCGGAGCTGATCGATATGACCTCGCGCGGAAAAGCCTCGCTGAACCGCGTCGGCGCGCTGCTGGACGCGGAACCGACCGTAAAGGACCGCCCCGGCGCGAAAGCGCTTGAGAACGTGCGCGGGGATATCGAATTCCGCGACCTCACCTTCCGTTATCCCGACGGGGAGTTCGACGCGCTCGAGCACGTCTCTTTCCGCATCGCCGCGGGCGAAAACGTGGGCATCGTGGGCAGGACCGGCGCAGGCAAAACCACGCTCGTCGACCTGATCCTGCGCGCCTACAACGTGCCGGACGGCACGCTGTTTATCGACGGGCACGACGTGAACGATATCACGATCCGCTCCCTGCGGGAGGGCTGCGCCTACGTCCCGCAGGATAATTTCCTGTTTTCGGACACGATCGAAAACAACATTTCGTTCGCGCTTGACGACGCGCCGCAGGAGATGGCGGAATCCGCCGCCGTCCTCGCGGACGTGGCCGGCGATATCCGCGGCTTTCCGGACGGCTACGGCACGGTGCTCGGCGAGCGGGGCGTGACGGTCTCGGGCGGACAGAAGCAGCGTATTTCCATAGCGCGGGCGCTGATGAAGGACGCGCCGATCCTGATCCTCGACGATTCGGTCTCGGCGGTGGACACGGGCACGGAAAAATCCATCCTCGAAAACCTGCGCAGGACGCGCAGGGGCAAAACGACGATCCTGATCGCGCATCGCATCTCCACGATCGAAGATATGGATAAGATCCTGTTCCTTTCGGACGGGCGGCTGCTCGACTGCGGCACGCACGCCGAGCTGTATGAACGCTGCGCCGAATACCGCCGTGCGGTCGAGCTGCAGAAGCTCGAGGCGAAAGGGGGGAACGGCAATGACTGATTTTCTTCCCCTGCTGACCGTCGGCGCGATCATCGGTATCTTCACGCTGCTGTTTTTGATCGCCTATGCGGTACTGAAGTTCAAAACGAGAAACGAGGAAGAACGCCGCGAAATGACCGACCGGGAGCTGATCCGTCGGATCATGCGCTACGCGAAGCCCTACCGCGGGCAGTTCGTCTCGGTGTTCTTCATTATGCTGCTTTCAATCGGTTACGACCTTGCCTCGCCCCGGCTCGTCGGCAGAATCGAGGATACGATCAAGGACGGTTTCGAGCTCTCCGCGCTGTTCTCGCTCGTCGCGGTCTACGTCGGCATCCTCGTCGTCAGCATGGTCTGCACCTATCTGCAGGCGGTCATTCTGCAGAAGACCGGGCAGAAGATCGTCACCGCCATGCGGGAGGACGTCTTCTCCCACATCGAAAGCCTTTCGCAGGCGCAGCTTAACGAGATCCCCGTGGGCAAGCTGGTCACCCGTGTGAGCAACGACCCGAATTCGATCTCGTTCCTCTTCACGAACATCCTCGTCACGCTGGCGAAGAACGTCACGCTGATCTTCGGCATTCTCGCGGCAATGTTCATCGTCAACCGCGCGCTGACGCTGATGGCGCTGTGTTTCGTGCCGTTTCTGGCGGTTTTTACGTTCGTTTTCCGCAAATTTTCCCGCCGCGCCCACCGGAAGGTCAACGACGCGACGACGGATATCAACACCTTCCTTTCGGAAAATCTCTCGGGTATGAAAATTACGCAGATATTCAACCGCGAAAATAAAAAAATGGCGGAATTCCGCGAAAAAAGCAACACGCTGAAAAAAGAGACGCAGCGGCTCGTGCTGGTTTTCGGCGTCTTCCGTCCGATGATCTATATGCTGTATATTTCGTCGGTGCTGTGCCTGTTCTGGCTCGGCGGAAAGGGATATATCGACAATATCAGTCTGCTCGGACAGACCGTCACGGGCGGCGTGATCGTGACGTTCTATATGTATATCGCCAAGTTTTTCGAGCCCATCCAGGCGCTCGCGGAGCAGTTCGACATGATGCAGCGCGCCTTTGCGGCGGCGGAAAAAATCTTCCGCGTGCTGGATATCGAGCCCGGGATCACCGACGCGCCGGACGCGGTCGAGCTCGACGACGTGCGCGGCGAGATCGAGTTCCGCGACGTCTGGTTCGCCTACGAGCCCGACGAATGGGTGCTCAAAGGCGTTTCCTTCCGCGTCGAGGCGAAGCAGACCGTCGCCTTCGTCGGCGCGACCGGCTCGGGAAAAACGACGATCCTCTCTCTGATTTGCCGGAATTACGATATCCAGAAGGGACAGATCCTGATCGACGGGATCGACATTCGGAGAATAAAAATCGCTTCGCTGCGCCGCCGTTTCGGTCAGATGCTGCAGGACGTGTTCCTGTTTTCGGGCGATATCCGCGGTAATCTCACGCTGCGGGAGGAGGGCGTGTCCGACGAAGAGATTATGGCCGCCTGCCGTTACGTCAACGCCGACGCGTTCATCAATAAACTCGAAAAGGGACTCGACGAGCCCGTGCGCGAGCGGGGCAACAATTTCTCCGCCGGTCAGCGGCAGCTTCTTTCCTTTGCCCGCACGGTGCTGCATAAGCCGTCGGTGATGATCCTCGACGAGGCGACCGCGAACATCGACGCCGAGACGGAGACGCTGATTCAGGATTCGCTCGAAAAAATGAAAAATATCGGCACCATGCTTATCGTCGCGCACCGCCTTTCGACCGTGCGCCGCGCCGACCGGATCATCGTGCTTTCTCACGGCGGGATCGTCGAGCAGGGCACGCACGAGGAGCTTCTCGGCCTGGAGGGACGGTATTACCGACTGTATACGATG
>JAFRTA010000402.1 GCA_017427315.1 Clostridia bacterium | reverse complement strand
TTCGGATGGTGCCGGTGGCGGGGGTCGAACCCGCACCCTGTCGCCAGGACTGGATTTTGAGTCCAGCACGTCTGCCAATTCCATCACACCGGCATATTCAATTGTTTTTTGAGGCCTCGCGGAACGTTTTCCGGAAATCGGAGGACATTTTGGAGGACATAGCCTGAAAATCGGGTTTCTGAGATTTTGAAAACCCTTGTAAAATAAGGAGTTTCGGGCATCGGTACCGGAGGAGGGCAAACGGATTTTGAGTCCGGCGTGTCTGCCGAGCCCATTTCATCGGCAAATCGGAACGATATGTATTATACACTACCTGAATGCGTTTTGCAAGGGTGCGGGTGAAAAAATTTCGTTCGGCGCAAAATCGGCGACCCCGGTTGCATTTCACCGGGGCGTGCTTTTCCCGCGTTACGCGCCGTCGCCGAAAAACTCGAGCAGCGCCGGCAGAAGGACGCCGTCCGTTTCCTCAAGCGTGGCGGAATGCCCGCTGCCCTCAATCATCAGCTCCTGCGCGCCGTCGATAGCCCCGGTGATGCCCTGCGAATGCGACCGGTAGAACATATCGTGCTCGCCGTAAATATTCAGCACCGGGCAGGAAATTGCGGAAAGGTCGTCAAAGGTCAACGTCGGCTGACCGACCATTTTGCCCGTGATATTGCGGCGGCGCAGCGTCTGCGGATCGCGCGTGAAGAAATACTCGACGGAAAGACGGATATACCGCCATACGATGCCGATCTGCGAGGAAAGCTTCGTGCCGCGGGTGTTGATATTCGCGCCTTTGACGGCAAGGCGGCGCACCATTTCCGGATGGGCAAGCGTGAAGACGAGTCCGAGATTGCCGCCGTCGGAAAAGCCGTAAACGTTCATCGACGTCACGCCGAGCTCGCCCAGCACCGCGAGAAGATCGGCGCAGTCCAGCTCAAAAGTGAGCCGCTGCCCGCCGAGCGCCGTATTGCCCGTTCCTCTGGTCGAGAACGTGACGACCATAAAACGCTTCGCAAGCTCCGGCAGAATATCGCCGTCGAAAGCGTGCATGCTGCCGTTGTTCGGCGAAAGCAGCACGAGCGGTTCGGCGTTCGGGTCGCCGTAAACCGCGTATTCTATCATGACGCCGTCTTCCGCGGCGGCGAACCCCGTCATCGTCGGCGCGGGCGGGGTATGGTCGTATCCTTCCGCCGCGGCGCAGATCGGGGTCCCCGCAGCCAGAATCATCACAAGAAGCAAAGAAAGAACCCGTTTCATTCGCATTGTCTATCCTCCGTTCAACTGTTTTTTCGACGCCGGTTCAAAAACGCGGCGCAGCGTCCGGCTTCCGGCCCGGGCTGCCGATTTCACATGCCGTCCAGAGAATCCAGATACCCGACGATCCCGTCCGCGATCGCCGCGGCAAGGATCTTCTGATTCGCCGGCGCGCACAACACCCCGTATTCGGCGGCGTTGCTGACATAACCGCACTCAACGAGCACCGCGGGGCATTCTTCCACCCGGGTCACGTGGAACGGATAAAAATGGACGCCCCTGTCCGCATGCGCGTAGGCGTTCGTGCCCGGCGCGTAGATCTTCTCTCTGTATGCGGCGACCATATGTCTGTGAATGCTGTCCGCCAGCGGCATCGACCACGGATAATAGTAAAACGCGTGCGTGCCCGTAATCGACGGGTCGTCAATATAATCGTTATGGACGCTGACGTAAGCGTCCGGTTTGAAATATCTGGAGAAAAGGGTCCGCTCCTCGCGGGAATGCGCCTCGTCCGTCGTACGGACCGTGATAACGCGGATTCCCCGGCTGCGCAGCTCCCGCGCCGTCTGCGAAGCAATCGCCAGGTTGATCGCCGCCTCGGGAACCGCCGCGGAAAAGCCCGGCGCGCCGGTATCCTTCCCGCCGTGGCCCGCGTCGATCACGACCGTTCGCTGCCGTACCGTCACGTTTTTGACCGAAATACAAAAGCGTCCGTCGTCGGTCAGGTCGACGCAGCAGCCGCAGAATCCGCCGGGGCGCCGCAGACGAAAGCGCAGCGCGACGGAACCGTTCCCGTTGTCGATCCACGCGACGGAGCCGATAAAGTCGTTCCGCGGCAGCGAAAAATCGCCCGAAAACGCCGGCGTATTGTAAAATATCACGTCAAAATACGCTGCGGTGAAAGACGAGACGTTGAACCTGCGGTCCATGTAACCGGTATGGTATTCCTGCGGTCCGACGCATATCCCGGCGGGAACCGCCCACAGGGTGTCCAGGTAAAAATCCGTCGTATTTTCGCCGTACACCGTTTCCCCTGCAGTCAGCCGGTTCGGCGGCAGGATATACCCCGAAGGCAGCAGACGCGCGTCTTTCGCGTAGACCTTTCGTCCGCAGGAGAGGACGTACATCTTTTTTCCTTCGAAGGTCTGCTCCCCGACCACGTAATCGATTGTTCCTTTCGAGAGCGGAGAGCAGAATATATTGCTTTTATCCGTCCGGTCCGCCGCGTCGCTGGTTTCCTCCTTGTTCAGCAGGATCTCGCACATCCGCGCCTTGCCGAGTCCGTTGTCCCGGAACGGCGTCAGAAGGCCCCTGTCGCCCGACGCGTAATAAGAATCGAGACTTGCCGCCCGTTGAAGCAGACCCGGCGGCAGCGTCACGGTTTCCCCCGTGTCCGCCGGCGCAACGGCGTCGTCCTCCGGCGTCGCCTGAAGCTTTGCCGCGACGCGCAGAATAATCCGCGCGTCGGAAGCGCTGACCCTGCCGCTGCGGTCGACGTCCGCACGAAGCGCCGTTTCTTCGTCCGGCTGTTCGAGCAGCGCGGAGATCCGCAGCGCGAGCCGTGCGTCGGCGGAGGTGATCCTGCCGTTGCCGTCAACGTCGCCGGTACCTGCGGCAAAAGCGGTCCGCGCCGACAGGCTGAAAAGCATCAGCGCCGCGAGAAAAATCGATACGGTCCTTTTCATCTGAAGTTTTGCCGATCTGCCGTCAGGAGATCACCGGATTTTCCGGATTGATGAAATCCGTCAGCTGCACCCTCATGGTATAGCCCCGGAACGCCTTCAGCGTGACCGTCACGCCGATCTGATAATTCCCGCCGGGCGCATTGTAAATATAGACCGTACTGCCGATGCTCTGATCGTAGGAGCTGTACAGCGTAAAACCTGCTTCTTCAAGCGTCCTTCGATAATCGTTCGCGGTCTCCAGCCGGACGTTCTCATAAACAAAAGTCGGAGGAACGGTGTCGGTATATTCCTCGAAGAGGAAACGCCCCGTTTCCGTCATCGTGAAATCGTCGGGGGAGATGCCCGCCGGATTGCCGAAGTCCGGTGTATCGCCGAAACCGAGATAATTCCCGCTGCCTTCCTCTGAAACGGTCAGAAGGAATTCGCCGCAGAAATACTCCGCACCTTCGACGGAAATACTGATCTTTGTCTCCGGGACGGGTTCGTCCGCCCACATCGCGATCACGATAAAGGGCTGAATGTTGCCCGCGCCGTCGAGCGTGTAGACCCAGCCGGAATCCCTGACCGTGACGTTCACCGGCGCGCCGGTGATGTTCACCGGCAGATCGCCGATCGCGGCGCCGTCAAGCGTGCTGCAGACCGTGAAGACCACGGATGCCGGCGTATGCGGCTTCACGTTCGCGCGTGTTCCGTCCGTCGCAGCGATGCCGGTATACCGCGGCGCATCGGGGTCGGAGGACGCGTTCATTTCCGTCCCGCCGGCGAATTCCTCGACCGTGACGGGGTTCGTGACAAGCTCGTCGATATACGAAACGGGGATCGCGAAATTCAGGTTCTGTCCCTCGTTGTAGCCCCAGTCGATGATGCCGACGACCTCGCCGCGGTCATTGATCAGCGGACCGCCGCTGTTGCCGTTGGTGATCGCCGCGTCGAACTGGATATAGGTCATCGACGCGTTGAAGGTCTTATCGACGCGCGACGCGTTGGAGACGATGCCCTGTGTGAAGGTGCCGGTAAGCCCCAGCGAGCTGCCGAGGGTATAGATCACGTCGCCGGTCTCGACGGGTTCTTTGCAGATCACGGCGGGGGTGATCCCTTGCACGTCGTCGACGCGCAGGATTGCAAGGTCGACGTTCTTATCGTACGCCTCGATTACGCTGACGTTGTGTTCCGTGCCGTCGGAGTGGATCACTGTGACCGTTTTCGCGCAGTCGATCACGTGATAGTTCGTGATCAGCAACCCGTCTTCGGAGATATAGAAGCCGGAACCCGTCGCCGTATAGTCGCCGTAATAATCGTCGTGCGCCTCCACGCTGATTTCAACAGTATAGGCAGAAGCGATTTTGTGGATCTGTTTCGGGGTCAGCGCGTCGGGATCGGCCGGAACACGGGTGACCGGCTCCGTAACGGGAGGGTCCGTCGTGGGAGCTTCCGTCGTGGGGGCCTCGGTCGTGGGAGCTTCCGTCGTGGGGGCTTCCGTCGTCGGGATCTCGGTCGTGGGAGCTTCCGTCGTCGGCGGAGGAGGAAGCGTGACCTCCGGCTCGGTGGTCGGCGCGTCCTGCAGCTTTGCGGCGACGCGCAGGATGATCCGTGCGTCGGCGGCGCCGATTTTGCCGTTGCCGTCCGCGTCCGCGCGCACGGCCGTCTCGTAATCGAGCGTTTCGAGCCTTGCAGCGGCGCGCAGCGCGATCCGCGCGTCGATGGAATTGATTCTGCCGTTTCCGTCCACGTCGCCGAGCTCGGCGGCGAACGCCGTCAGCGGCAGAAGCAGACAGAGCAGCAGTGTCAGCAGACCGGCGCAGAAACTCTTTTTCATACACATCGTCCCTTTCTTTTTTCTTGCGTTAAATCAGTATTTATCAAGGGAGAAGGGATGAGGGAGAAGGGATAAGGGCTTGTTTCATTGATTATCTGCCTCAAAAGACGCGATAGCGTTCATTTTTCGACAATCGCGGAGAATAAACCGAGGCGCAGAGCATATCATTATCGTTCTCTCATCCCTCATCCCTTCTCCCTCATCCCTTCGGGCGTCAGCCCGATAAATCGGAATTTACCGGAACGCTCCCGTTTCGGTCAGCAATTCGGTTCGCCGCACGAGGCGGCAGTCGACGGAGCCGTCTTTTTTTTCAAGCTCCTCGGCGAGCGAGATCGGATTCACGTTTTTGACGCTGCCCGCCGGAAGCGTGAGCTTCATCGTGTGCCCGTCGTACGCGCAGGCATACACCTCTTCCAGCAGATTCACGGTCTTCATCACTTTTCTGCCGTGGGCTTTGCCGGGTTTCTCGCTCATCAGTTCTCCCCCGCCGACGATCGCCCGCACGCGGTCCATATCCGTGGCCTCGGAGAAAAAGAACAGGTATTCCGCCTTGCACAGCTCGCGGATCTTCGCCCGCGGCTCGCAGCTTCCGGTGATCCGCAGCCCGTCGGGCAGCACGGCGTTCAGCTTCTCAACGATTTCTCTGTTTTTGATATCTCCGACTACGCGCAGATCGAGCACGTCGTTGACGCTCTCCGCGCCCAGCGGCAGCGGCAGCGCAAACGTCACGTAGGGGTGCGGATTGAACCCCTCGGTATACCAGATCGGAATATCCGTGCGCCGCAGACAGCGCAGCACCGCCCGGTTCAGGTCGAGGTGCGACACGAACCGCAGAAGCCCGCGTTTTTCAAAAATCAGTCTGACGTCTCGCATCGCATCGTCCTCCGTTCAGCTTGTTTGCGCCGCAGCCCGCGCATCGGACGCGGCAGTGGGGCGTGGTCTTGGCTTTTTTCGCCTTCTCCGCCTCGCGGATCAGGAATCGCTTGTCGATACCGTAATCAAGGTGGTCCCACGGCAGGATCTCGTCGTAATCCCTGCGGCGGTTCGCGTAAAACGCCGGGTCGAGCCCGGCCGCGGCGAACGCGGCGAGCCATTTTTCGTAATCGAAGCTATCCTCCCAGCTGTCGAAGGTACAGCCGCTCCGCCACGCGTATTCGATCGCATCGGCAAGGCGGCGGTCTCCGCGCGCCATCACGCCCTCCAGCGCGCTGACCGCGGGGGTATGACAGCTCACGGAAGCTTTCTTCGTCGTAACGCAGGAGCGCAGATATTCCTGCTTGCGCACGAATTCGTCCTTCGCGTCCTGCGGTTCCCACTGGAAGGGCGTAAACGGCTTCGGCACGAAATTCGACGCGCTGACGCTGACCTGCACGCCCTTGCCCTTCGGCTTGTCGGGGTTGCGGTAAAACTCGTTCACGACCTTCTGCGCAAGGTCCGCGATTCCCTTGACGTCCTCGTCGGTCTCGGTGGGCAGACCCAGCATGAAATAGAGCTTGACCGCGGTTCTGCCGCCCGCGAACGCCTCGCGCGAGGTATTCAGGATCTCTTCTTCGGTGATGTTTTTATTGATAACGTCCCGCAGGCGCTGCGTGCCCGCCTCCGCCGCGAAGGTAAGGCCGCTTTTTCGCACGGCTGAGAGCCGTTCCAGCAGCTCCCGGTCGAAATTGTCGATGCGCAGCGAGGGCAGGGCGATATTGATCTTGCGGGGCTCCGTCCATTCGAGGAGCATATTCAGAAGCTCCCGGATGTGGGTATAGTCGCTGCTGGAGAGCGAGCAGAGCGACAGCTCGTCGTAACCCGTCGCCTCGCAGAGCGCGCGGCTCTGTTCGCTTATTGTCTCGGGGCGCTTCTCGCGGATCGGCCGGTAGATGAAGCCCGCCTGACAAAAGCGGCAGCCGCGGATGCAGCCGCGGAAGATTTCATGCACGGCGCGGTCGAAGACAATTTCGGTATAGGGCACGACGAAATCCGTGGGGTAATAGACGTTGTCAAGGTCGGCGACGTTCGCTTTCGTCGCCTTCGCGGGCGCGGTTTTCAGCGGCGTCACGGCTTTGATCGTGCCGTCTTCGTGATAGGCGACGTCGTAGAGAGACGGAACGTAAACGCCGGTGAGGTGAGACGCTTCTTCCAGAAAATCCGCTTTTGAGCCGCCGTCCGCCTTGTATTTTTTATAGAGGTCGATCAGCTCGTTCATCACGTCCTCGCCGTCGCCGAGCATGAACAGATCGATGAACTCCGCCATCGGTTCCGCGTTGCAGCAGCAGGGACCGCCCGCCACGACCAGCGGCGCGAGAGAGGGCCTGTCCTTCGAGCGCACCGGCAGCCCCGCAAGGTCCAGCATATTCAGCACGTTGGTATAGCAAAGCTCGTACATCAGCGTGAAGCCGATGATATCGAAATCCCGGACCGGCTCGCCGCTTTCGAGTCCGAACAGCGGGAAGCCGCCCTCGCGCATGACGCGCTCCATATCCTCAGCGGGGGCGAAAACGCGCTCGCACCAGGCGTCGGAGCGTTCGTTGATCATGCCGTAAAGGATCTTCATGCCGATGTGCGACATGCCGATTTCGTATTTATCGGGAAAACAGAACGCAAAGCGCACGTCGACCGTGTTTTTGTCTTTCCGGACCGCGCCCTGCTCGTTGCCCGTATAAGACGCGGGCTTCTGCACGCGCAGGAGCTGTTTTTCGAGTTCGCTGTTCATAACTTCACTTCGCATCCTTCTTGATAGATACAGTTTAACATAAAAAACCGGCAGATACAAGACCTGCCGGAAGATTGTTTCCGTTTCCCGGTTTACAAATCGTATACGTTCGCGTAACCGGTGCGGGAGGCGCGGGGCGTTTTTACGTCCGTCGTGAGCGTCGTCTCAACGGATTCGCCGCTGCGGAAAACCGTGACGGAAACCTGCTGCCCCGCCCTGCATTTCAGCAGCTGCGTGCGAAGGTCCGCGACGCTCGTGATCGTCTCGCCGTTGAAACCCGTGATCACGTCCTCTTTCTGAAGCCCCGCTCTTGCGGCCGCGCCGTTTTCGTCCAAATCGACGATATACGCTCCCTGCGTGAGACCGAACTGCTCTGTGGTCTGTTTCGTAAGCGTCTGCACCGAAACCGCAAGCGTCGGTTTGTTCTGCGGGCTGCCGAATTTCACGATCTCCACGATGCTCTGCAGCACGTTGTCGATCGGGATGCAGAAGGAAAGCCCCTCGATGCTGCTTTCGGCGTATTTGCCGGTAACGATGCCGACGACCTCGCCGTTCATATTGAACACCGGCCCGCCGGAATTGCCCGAGTTGACCGGGGCGTTGGTCTGGAACATGCGCAGCGCCTCGGCGTCGTTTGCGATCAGACGGTCGGTGGCGCTGATCACACCGTTCGTAAGCGAATAATCCAGCGTGCCGAGCGGATTGCCGATAATCAGGACCTCGTCGCCCACGGCAAGCCGCGCGGAGCTGCCCGTCTTGACCGCCTTGAAGCCCGCGACGTCCGCGCGCAGCACGGCAAGATCGTTGGAATCGTCGTACCCGATCATCTGCGCGGCGCGTCTGGAGCCGTCGTAAAGAGATATTTCGATATTCGTGCTGTTTTTCACGATATGATAGTTCGTAAGGACGACGCCGGAAGAGGACACGATAAAGCCGGAGCCTTTGGATTCGCTCACGTAGCTTTGCGAAAGCAGGGGGTTCTCAATATTGATCGTCGCGGTAACGCCGACGACGGTGGAAACGTTCTCCGAATAAATATCCTTTTTGTTCAACTGCGTCTGCTGCGGCGTATCGGTATTCGCAATCGGGGACGGCGCGGAAATCGGCGTATCGGCAACGCGCGTCGTCAGCGTAAAGTCGGAAAGCTCCGGCAGCTCGGGCAACGAGAAAAACGCAGTGGAAAGGAAGGTCTCGCTTGCCGTCTCCGTCGGCGCTGCGGTCGTGGACGCCAAAGTCCCGCCGACGTTCTCCGCCGCGCTCGTCATTGCCGGCGCGGAAGGCACCGTCGCCCCCTGTTCAAGAAAGAACGAAAGATCCGCCGTCGGTTGCGTGGGCGCGGTCGCTGCGTCGGTCGGCGCGGGATAGCGCTTCGCGAGCATATGCGCCGCGGCAAGATATCCGCCCACACAGCCTGCCGCGATCAGGCAGACGCAGACGACGGCCGTCACGATCTTCTTTTTTCTGCGCGCCGCTTTATTTCTGTATGCCTGACTCGACGCAAGCTCGCCGACCCGTTTCCCCGAAAGACTCGCGGCGTCTGCGTCGGAAAGAATTTTGTAGTTTTTGCTGAAATCCTTTCCTGCGCTTTTTTTCGCGTTATCCTCCGCGGCAGGACGCACAGGGGCGTCCGAAAGGATTTCAACGGCGTCATCTCCGGCGACGGGGCCGAAGATATCCGTTTTATTCTCCATATTCTCACCCATAGTGAAGTATCGTTATGCCTTGATTGTACCATATAGTTTGCAGAATTGTATTTATCAACTGTAAACACATTTTTAATTTTGACAAATAAATGCAAAATTCATAACACATCATGAGCGGAACAAAAAATCCCTCCCCGCGTATAATGCAGTGAAGGAGCAAACATTCGCCGCACACGAAACGGAGGGAGTACGATGCGCTGCAAAAAAAAGATCGGCGGAAAAATCGCCGCCGCGTTCGGGATCGGGCTGTTCCTTGCTTTCTGTCTGCCGTCGAAGGCGCTGATCATTCTTCTTGCACTGCTGCTGATCACCTGCGGCGCGGTACTCGCGCTGAAGTAAGGAGCTGATTCAAATGAAGATCGTCGTGATCAAAAGCCCGAAGGCGCTCGGAGCGCTGCTGAAGCTGATTTTTTTCAGGGAGAAAAAATAAATACCGATCCGTCAGGCGAAGCCTCCGCCCATCGGCGTCAGGCTTCGCATTTTTCCGCGCGCGGAACCGGCTCCGATCCGCGCGGGAGCCGTAAAAAGCAAAAAAACGAAAAAACGTCCGCAAACAAAACGACGGACGCGACGAAAAGAAATTGCATTTCTTCGTTCAAAATGATATGATGTAAAAAAGAGGCGATGTTATGGAGCTTTTATCTTTCGATAAAAAATTCGTGCGGATCACGATGCAGGACGGCGAGATCTTTGACGGCCGGTGTATGCACTGCAGCGAGGATTATGCGGAATACCTGCTGGACAGGCCTGAAGAAGCGCTGGAGATCGATCACTGGATCTTTTTCGAAAGCGATATCCGCGAGGTGAGACAGATCGACGAGAATGACGTATCCCTCTGGATGAGCCTGCCCCTGCACCGGATGCGCCTCGAATACGGCCCGTTTGATAAAATCGATCGCGAAAAGAAAACGATTGAGCTTCGTCTGTTCGACGAAAAACGCCGGCGCATCCGCGTCGGCGACGTGATCCGGTTCGAGTGCACGCTGGATGAAGACGCGCTTTACGTCAGGGTAAAGGCGCTGCACGTGTTCCCGTCTTTTGAGGATTTGTTTCAAAAGCTCCCCCTGACCGCCTGCGGTTATGCGGACGCGTCCGGGGGAGAGCCTGCGGAGGATATGCGGCGGTATTATTCCGCCGAAGATGAACGGAAATACGGCGTCGTGGGAATCGAGATCGAGCAGCTGCTCGATTGATTCCTCCGCAATCCGTCAGAATTTCAGCCTTGCGTTCACTTCGCGCATCGCGTCCTCGTCAACCTTGACGACCTTGCGGTCGTAGGTCAGCAGACCGTTGACCTCGGCTTCGACGTCGGAGACCTGCGTGTATACCGTCGCGGAAAGCCCCTTCGCCAGCAGCGGCAGGATCTGTTTTTCATACAGCTTTTTCACCGCCGCGGTAAGCGACTCGTGCGAGCGGTACATCATGTAGCCGAAGCACTTGTTTCTGTTCCAGACGTGGTCGTCGAGGATCAGCGAATATCCGCCGAACTCGCTGAGCACGAACGGGCGCCCGGGGTCGGTCTTCGGTGCGCGGACGGGCGTGACGTATTTATGGATGCTGACGAAATCGGGGCCGCCGTTGTCGTGCCAGCCGCTGGCGTGGTCGACAAAACGGGTG
>JAFRTA010000046.1 GCA_017427315.1 Clostridia bacterium | reverse complement strand
GTTCATTTTTCGACAATCGCGGAGAATAAACCGAGACGCAGAGCGTATCATTATCGTTCTCTCATCCCTCATTCCTTCTCCCTCATCCCTTCGGGCGACAGCCCGATAAATCAGAATTTATCCATCCTCTCCTTCCCGAGAGGATTTTTGTTATTTTTCCATTTTAATATTGCAATTGATAAAATATATGCTATAATAAATTATTATATATTATAGAGTATAATGCGTAAATTTGTTTTGTTGAGAGGGAATCATGACGCAGAGCCCCGAAAAAAGCGTATATATTTCATCCGAAGAGCTCGCGCGGCAGCGGGAATTCTGCACGCTTTGCCGGGAGCTCCTCTTTGAGCGGTTCGGCGAGGAACCCAAAGCGTTCGTGCATACCTACGGTTGTCAGGGCAACGTGGCGGACTCCGAACGCATCAAAGGCATGCTCGCCGAAATGGGTTTTACGTTCTGTGATACCGCAGAGGAAGCGGATTTCGTGCTGTTCAACACCTGCGCGGTGCGCGAGCACGCCGAGGCGCGGGTATTCGGCAACGTCGGAGCACTGAAACCGATCAAAGAGAGCAAAAACAACAATATGATCATCGCCCTGTGCGGCTGCATGACCCAACAGGAGCACGTCGCCGAAAAGCTGCGCAGAAGCTACGATTACGTCAATCTCGTCTTCGGCACCTTCGCCGTGTGGCGGCTGCCGGAGCGGATGTACGACCTTCTGCGCCGCCGCAAGCGCGTATTCGACGTCAACGAGGAGACCGGGCGCATCGCCGAAGGGATCCCCGCGGTGCGGGACCGTACCTTCCGCGCGTGGCTGCCGATCATGTACGGCTGCAATAATTTCTGCACCTACTGCATCGTGCCTTACGTGCGCGGCAGAGAGCGCAGCCGGGAGCCCGAAAAGGTGATCGACGAGGCGAAGGAGCTGATCGCCTCCGGCGCGAAGGAGATCACGCTGCTGGGACAGAACGTGAATTCCTACGGCAAAACTGCGAGCTTTGATACGGATTTTCCGGCGCTTCTGCGCGAGATCGACGCGCTGGCGGGGGATTTCATCATCCGTTTCATGACCTCGCACCCGAAGGACTGCTCGGAAGAGCTCCTTCTTGCGATGTCGGAATGCGAAAAGGTCGAGCGGCATCTGCATCTGCCGTTCCAGAGCGGCAGCGACCGCATCCTGAAGGCGATGAACCGGGGCTATACCGCCGAAAAATACCGTTCCCTCGTTAAACGGGCGCGGGAGCTGATGCCCGATATCGCGCTGACGAGCGACGTGATCGTCGGCTTCCCCGGAGAGACGCGCGAAGATTTTGACGCGACGCTCTCACTGATCAGGGACGTCGGATTTACTTCTCTGTTCACGTTCATTTATTCCCCGCGCGTCGGCACGCCCGCAGCGGCGATGGAAGATCCCGTTCCCGCGAAGGTCAAGGGCGTGTGGTTCCGCGAGCTTCTGAAAGCGCAGGAGGATATCGCGTCCGTCCGTTGCAAAAATGAAATCGGCAGAAAGTACCGCGTCCTGGTCGAAGACTTCGACGGGGGATATCTCTCCGGCAGAACGAGCGGGAATACCGTCATAAAGATACCGGCGGAAACCGGCGATTCCGTCGGCGAATTCGCCGAAGCGGTCGTTACACATGCGGGCAACTGGACGCTGGAGGGGCGGCTGGTTCCACTCGAAGATTCGTGATTTGTGATTTGTGATTTGTGATTCGTATATCTTCTTCTTTATTAAATATCTCACATTATCCACCACAACTGACAACGAGCAACCGGCAACGAGCAACCGGCAACGAGCAACCGACAACGAGCAACCGACAACGAGCAACTAACAACGAGAAACTAACAAACAAGGAGCAATAACCATGGACATTATCGAAAAAACAAGAGAACTCGGCGCGCTGATCCAACAGGACGAGCGTTATCTCGCTTTTGTTGAGGCGAGGAAGAACAACGAGGCGGACGACGAGCTCAACGCGCTCATCACAAAGCTCGGCGAGATCCAGGACGAATACGGCGAGGCGGTCGCCGGAGACGAAGAGCTTCCCGAGAGCGAAAAGGAAAAATACGACAAACGCTTCCGCGACGTGTATACCGTCGTGATGCAGAACGAGAATATGCTCGCCTATCAGAAGGCGAAGGCTGAAATCGACGCGATGATGCAGTATATCATGCAGCTTCTCTCGATGTGCGTCAACGGCGCCGACCCGCAAACGTGCGAGGTGCCCGAGCAGGGCTGCACGGGCTCCTGCGCCACCTGCGGAGGGTGCGGATAAATACTGATTTGCCGCTGCGAAGCAGCGAGCAAATCAGTATTTCGGATATCGGGTATCGGATCTCGTGAATCGTGTTTGTATCATTCATTATTTTTGCTCTCTCACGATCGCGCGAGTATATTCTGTGATTTCAGTCGTGGTTTCGGCACGATCTCCGATCTCCGATCCCCGATCCCCGATATCCGCGGAGGGCGTCAGCCCGATAAACTCGATTTTTTACAGCAAAGGATGATCCCTATGACCCCCATGATGGAGCAATATCTCAAGGTCAAGGAGCAGTATCCCGATACGCTGCTTTTCTACCGGCTCGGGGACTTTTACGAAATGTTTTTCGACGACGCGAAGACCGCGTCGCGGGAGCTGGAGCTGACCCTGACCGGAAGAGACTGCGGCGAGGCGGAGCGCGCGCCCATGTGCGGCGTTCCCTTCCACGCTGCCGACACCTATATCGCCCGTCTGGTTGCCAAGGGGTACAAGGTCGCGGTCTGCGAACAGCTCGAGGACCCGGCGACCGCGAAGGGCATCGTGAAACGCGACGTGATCCGGGTCATGACCCCCGGCACGGTCATCGAAAGCAGTATGCTCGACGACGCGAAAAACAATTATCTCTGCGCGATTCTGCTCGAAGAGGATACGGTCGCGCTCGCTTTTGCGGATATCTCCACGGGCGAGGTGAGCGTCTGCGCGCGGCAGGAGAAAAACGCGGTCGAGATCATCAAAAACGAAGTTGCGAAGTTTTCTCCCTCCGAATTCCTGTTTAACGACGAGGCGCTTTATAACAAAGAGCTGCGCGCCTTTTTCTCTTCGCGCGATACCGTTTTGCCGCAGAAAACCGACAACAGCATGTTCGATCTTTCCGCGGCGTGCATCATCATCGATAAAGTGTTCGGGGAGAAAGCGAAGCAATCCGGTATCGGGGACCTGCCCGCAGCCCAGCGCGCGCTCGGCGCGGTGCTGATGTATCTGCGCTATAACCAGAAAAGCGACCTCGCGAACATCACGAAGCTCGAGGTCTATGACGACGACCGTTTCATGGCGCTCGACGTGACGGCCCGCCGCAATCTGGAGCTGGTCGAATCCGCGCACCGCCGCGAAAAACGCGGCTCGCTGCTGTGGGTGCTCGATAAAACGAAAACCTCGATGGGTAAGCGGCTGATACGCGCTTATACCGAAAATCCGCTGACCGACCCGGTTCGCATCAACGAACGTCTGAACTGCGTCAGCGAGCTTTTCACAGACGCCGAGAGAACGGGCGAGATTCGCGACGCGCTTTCCGGTATTACCGATTTCGAACGGATCCTGACGCGCGTCGTTTACGGGACGGCGAACGCCCGAGAGCTGCGCGCCCTTGCGGCGGCGGCGGATAGGATTCCCGCGCTGAAAGCGCTTCTCGCCGGCGCAAAAACGAAGCTCCTTTGCGGGATATATAAAGACTTGGACGAGCTGCGGGACGTTTCCGCGCTCGTGAACGCGGCGATTCTCGACGAGCCCGCGTTTTCGGTGCGCGAGGGCGGCATGATACGGCCGGGCTACAACGCAGAGCTCGACGAGCTGACCGAAATCGTCTCCGGCGGCAGGAAATTTCTCGCAGAGATTGAGGAGCGCGAGCAGGCGCGCACGGGCATCAAGAAACTCAAGGTCGGCTATAACAAGGTTTTCGGGTACTATATCGAGGTTTCCAATTCCTTCAGGGATATGGTGCCGGACGACTATATCAGAAAACAGACGCTCGTCGGCGGCGAGCGGTTTATCACCGAGGAGCTCAAAGCCCTCGAGGCGAAGGTACTCGGCGCGCAGGAGCGGATCACCAAGCTTGAATTCGAGCTGTTTTCCGAGGTAGCGCAGAAAATCGCCGCCGAGCAGAACCGGATCAAAAACACCGCGGCGGCGGTCGCGCGGCTCGACGTATTCGCGTCCTTCGCCGAGGTTTCCGCGCAGAACGGCTATGAACGCCCGACGGTCGATTTATCCGATATGATTGTCGTCAGGAACGGACGGCACCCGGTCGTTGAAAAATTCCTCGGCGGCGAACCCTTCGTGCCCAACGACACGCTGATGGACTGCGGCGAAAACCGTACGCAGATCATTACGGGCCCGAACATGGCGGGCAAATCGACTTATATGCGGCAAATCGCGCTGATCGTCGTCATGGCGCAGATGGGCTGCTTCGTACCCGCAGACAGCGCGCAGATCGGCGTCGTCGACCGCATCTTCACCCGCATCGGCGCGGCGGACGACCTCTCGATGGGGCAGAGCACCTTTATGATGGAAATGAGCGAGGTTTCGTCGATCCTCAAGAACGCCACGAAGCGCAGTCTGATTATCCTCGACGAGATCGGCAGAGGAACCTCGACCTTCGACGGCATGAGCATCGCCCGCGCCGTGCTCGAATATGTGACGGATAAGAAAAAACTCGGCGCGAGAACGTTGTTTGCGACGCATTATCACGAGCTCACCGAGCTGGAAAACACGGTCGACGGCGTAAAAAATTATAATATCGTCGTGAAAAAACGCGGCGAGGATATCATCTTTCTGCGTAAGATCGTCCCCGGCGGGGCGGACGAGAGCTACGGCATCGAGGTCGCGAAGCTTGCGGGCGTCCCGCAGAAGGTGGTCGCCCGCGCGAAGGCCATTCTCGGCGAGATCGAGAAGGAGGGCCGGCCTGCGCGCATTCCCGTGCGGGAGGAACCGGAGCAGACAGCCGCGGACGAGCCGCAGATTTCGATGCTCTCCGGCGCCGGGAACAGAATCATCGACGAGCTGAAACGTACCGACCTCAATACCCTTACCCCCATCGAAGCCCTGACGATGCTGTACCGGTTTAAAAAAGAAGCCGATAAATACTGATTTGTCGAGATGTAGTTGCTCGTTGCTTGTTGCTCGTTGCTCGTTGATTGAGAAAGAACCGCTGCGGGGAGAGTAACATCAAGAAGATACGAGAGGCAATGAAAAAATCAAGCGCAGAAACGGTTTTTGAGTATTTCTTCATACTGTAACTGCTAATAATCAAACATGTTTTCCATTACTCTCCCTGTATAAGTTCAGCTCAAGCAACCAGCAACAAATCGACAAACTCGGAATTCAACGAAAGGAGCGATTATATGCCGAAAATCAACATCCTTCCCAAATCCGTCGCGGACCTGATCGCGGCCGGCGAGGTCGTCGAGCGTCCCGCGTCGGCAGTCAAAGAGCTGGTCGAAAACGCGATCGACGCAGGCGCGAAGAAGATCACCGTCGAGATTCGGAACGGCGGCGTCCTTTATATGCGCGTCACCGACGACGGCTGCGGCATCGCTTCGGAGGACGTTCCGAAGGCGTTTATCAGTCACGCCACGAGCAAAATCGCAGAAGCGCAGGACCTCGATGCGATCCTGACGCTCGGTTTCCGCGGCGAGGCGCTCGCTTCGATTGCGGCGGTCGCCCGTGTCGAGATGCTGACGAAAACCTCCGACGCGCAGTTCGGCGCGCGGTATGTTATCGAGGGAGGCAAAGAGATTTCCGCCGATACCGCCGGCTGCCCGGACGGTACGACGATTGTCGTCCGCGATTTGTTCTATAATACACCCGCGCGTATGAAGTTTCTGAAACGCGACGCGACCGAGGCCGCTTATGTTTCCGACGCGGTCGCGAAGATTGCCCTCGCGCACCCTGAAATTTGTTTCCGGCTGATACGGGACGGGAAACAGACCCTGTTTACCCCCGGCGACGGAAAAAGCGCGTCGGTTCTTTCCGCCTTATTCGGCAGAGAATTCCGCGAGAGCGTGATTCCCTGCGAAGGGGAGAACGACGGCGTGCGCGTCGCGGGCTGGGTATCGCTGCCGCGCAGATGCAAACCTACGCGCTCTTCACAGCATTTTTATGTCAATTCCAGACCCGTCAAAATCCCGGTCGGCGCGGCAGCGCTTGACAACGCTTACAAAAACTCGGCCATGACGGGCAAATTTCCCGCCTGCGTCCTGAATATCATCGTTCCTGCCGGTACGGTGGACGTAAACGTGCACCCCGCGAAAACCGAGGTGCGTTTCTCCGACGAAAAACGCATCTACAACGCGATTTATTACGCGGTGAAAAACGCGATCGGGGAGATGGATTCCCGTCCCGCGCTTTCCCTCGACGCGCTGCTTGACACGCCTGCGCCGCTGACCGGCGAGCAGACGGAGATGGCAACGCCTTCCGCGCCGAAAGCGCTGGAAACGGGCGGCAAGACCGCGCTTGATGAAGTGGGCGCAGTCCCGTTCAACGAGCGGCTGATGCCGCCGAAACCGCCGAAAGTCACGGTCTACGCGCCGGGGGACGGCAGCTTTTCCCTTGCCGCAAGCCCCGATAGGCAGGAGGACGACGTTCCTCCGCC
>JAFRTA010000401.1 GCA_017427315.1 Clostridia bacterium | reverse complement strand
TTGGCTTCTGCTGTTCGGCTCGCTGCCGACGGCGGAGAATCTCGAGCGTTTCTGTGAGCTGCTTTCGCTCGCGCGGGAGCTGCCGAAAAACTTTATCGAAGATATCATTATGCGTTCTCCATCGCCCGACGTGATGAACCAGCTCGGGCGCTGCGTGCTGGCGCTTTATTCCTACGACGAGAATGCGGACGATACCTCGATCGAGAACGTGCTGTGGCAGTCGATCCGGCTCATCGCGCAGATGCCGCTGATGACGGCTTACACCTATCAGGTGAAAAAACGCAATTTCTACCGCAGGAGCATGTATATCCATCCCGCGGAGCCGGAGCAGCGCACGGCGGAAGTCATCCTGAATTCCATCCGTCACGATAAACAGTTTTCCGAGCGTGAAGCGAAGCTTCTGGATCTTTGCCTGATGGTCCATGCGGACCACGGCGGCGGCAACAACTCCGCGTTTGCCGCCCGCGTGCTCTCTTCTTCCGGGACCGATACCTATTCCGCGATCGCGGCGGGCATCGGCGCTCTGAAGGGCCCGAAGCACGGCGGCGCGAATCTCAAGGTCATACAGATGCTTGAGTATATGAAGAACGATATCCGCGATTACAACGACGACGGGGAGATCGCCGATTTTCTGAAGCGCGTCGTGCGGCGCGAGGCGGGCGACGGTTCCGGCCTCATCTACGGTATGGGACACGCGGTCTATACGCTTTCGGACCCGCGGGCGGTCATCCTGAAAAAAGAGGCGGAGGGCTTTGCGCCCGGGACCGGCTTCGAGGACGATCTGAAGCTTCTTGAGGCGGTCGAACGCCTGACCCCCGGCGTATTCGCCGAGGAAAAGGGCTCCGCGAAGAAAATCTGCGCAAACGTCGATTTGTATTCCGGCCTGATCTACCGGATGCTGCGAATTCCGGTCGACCTCTACACGCCGCTGTTCACCGTCGCGCGGACCGCCGGCTGGTGCGCGCACCGCATCGAGGAGATCATGACCAGCGGCAGGATCATCCGCCCCGCATATAAATCCCTCGCGCTGCCGCAGGAATATATCCCGCTTGCCAGCCGTACCGAATCGACCGAAACGCTCGGCGAGAGGGCGTATATCCCGCAGGACGAGCGTTGAGCTCTTCCGTATTCTCGGTTACAGCCATCCCGAAAGGAAATCACTGTTTATGGATCATATAGCAACTACCGCCGAACGGAACGGCGGCGGGAGAAAGAAATCGTCCCGCTTTCGCGGCTCCGTGAGCGCGATTTCCCCGACGCTGCTGTTCGTGCTGTTCGGTGTTCTTACCGCGGCGATCGCGGCGATCCGCGCGTTCCAGCTCCTGTACCTGTTCGAGCCGGATACCGGATTCTTCTTTCTCGAAAAAGCGAACAGCGTTGCAGTCCCGCTGCTTTATGCGGTCTGCGGGATCGGCTGCCTGCTTTGTTTTGTGTTGAGTTATTTGAGCGCGGGAATACCCGAGGGCGTTCCGCCGCAGGGCAAAAAACCGCTTTTTGCGGTTTCCGCGGTGATATACGCGGCGTCGCTGATCGTAACGGCGTGGGGGCGGTATTCCGCGTCGGCAGGCTTTGACGGGATCCGGAGCGGGATTTCCGCGAACGTTATGTTTGAAAAATACCAACAGATCCCGCGGATCGTTGAAATCGGCTGCACCCTGCTCGCGGCGATATACATCATCGCGGTCGCCGTTTCCTTCCTGCTCGGCAAAACCGTTTATAAAAGTGTGAAAGCGATGTCCGTATTCCCGATCGGATTTTACGTTTTCCGGCTGATGGGCAGATTCGTGCGCGCGCAGAGTTTTCTTTCCGTAACGGAGCTGTTCTGGGAAATCGCCGCCGCGGTGCTGATGATGCTGTTCTTTCTTGAGTTTGCCCGAATCATGGCGGAGGCAGACGGGAAGGATAAGCTCAATTTCGCGTTCGGTCTCGGGCTTTCCGGCGCATCGATCTCGCTGATGCTCTTCCTTTCGCGTCTTGCGGTGCGGATTATCGCCGGGGATGCGTACCTTTCCGACAGTGCCGGCGTGGAGTTCTGCGACCTCGGCGCGGCGCTGTTTGCGGTCGCGTTCCTCGGTTCGACCGTGTACGGAACCGGCGCGGCTGAAACGGCGGAGAAAACGACAGGGGAGCCGACGCCCGTTAACCGGAGGAATATCGCCGCGTGCATCATATTGTCTTTCGTAACGTTCGGCGTCTATCAAATCTACTGGCTGTATCTTCTCGTAAAAAACACGAGAATCCTCAAAAAAGACACTTCCGACTGCACCGGCGAGATGCTGTGCCTGCTGTTCGTCCCCTTTTATTCCCTTTATTGGTGGTATACACGCGGTAAAACAGTACAAGACGGATTCGGGGCTTACGGTCTTTCGGCGGCAGGAAGCGAGATCGCATATCTGGTCCTCGGGCTTTTCGGATTACAGATCATATCCATGGCGATCATGCAGAACGATTTTAATTCGCTGCCCGACGGATCCGGATCAGGCGATGATCCGTCGGGTCTGCAGCGCGGCATGAAGACGCATAAAAAAGATCTGGTGCTTGAGCTGCCGACGACGGGCGAGCCGGAGCAGGCGCAGGAAGCGGACGGGGCTTCCTCGGCGGACGGGGACGGCGCGATACAGACAAAATAATGAAGAACGGGCGGAACGTGACACTGTAAGCCCGATGAAGGGAAATCAGAAATGATGGATAATGAAATCTATACCGGCGCCGTAACGCCGGAGGAAACGGAACCGGCCGCGGAAGCGGAGCAGTTCGCGGAGGCGGAGCAGCTCGAGGAATCCGAACAGACAGAGGAAGCGTTTGCGCCCGTTCGGAAAAAAGGCAGAAAAAAAGACGGAAAGAAACGCGAACCGCGGCTGCGCGGCAAGGTGCGGGCGATTGATCCGAAAATGCTGTTTGTGCTGTTCGGCGTTTTTACGGCGCTGGCGACGGCGATTCGCGCGTTTCAGATCATGTATCTGTTTGAGCCCGATACCGGCTTCTTCTATATTGAAAAAGAGAACAGTATTGCCATACCGCTCCTCTATACGGTCGCCGCGGTCAGCCTTGCGATCTATTTCGTGTTAAGCTATTTGAGCGCGAAGATCCCCGAAGGCGTGCCGCCGCAGGGCAAAAACTATTATCTTGCGGTCGCCGCCGTGATCTACGCGGTTTCCCTTGTCTCGACGGCGATGATACATTTTTCCGAGCTGTTCGATCTTTACGATTCCCGCGAATGGAGTACGATGAAAGATTTTTTCAAGGAGACGCAGTCGCTGCCGCGCGTGCTTGAGATCCTGTTCGCGCTGCTTGCCGCGCTTTATATCATCGTGATTGCCGTTTCTTATTTCATCGATAAAAAGGCTTACGAGGGCGTGAAGGTGATGTCCGTCTTCCCGATCGGCTTTTACATTTTCCGGCTGATGGGCAGATTCATCCGCGCGCAGAGCTTTATCTCCGTTACGGAGCTGTTCTGGGAAATCGCAGCGGCGACGCTCATGATGCTGTTCTTCCTTGCGTTCGCCCGGATTATGGCGGACGCGGAAGGGAAAAACAAGCTGCCGTTTGCGTTCGGGCTCGGCCTTTCCGGCGCCTCGATTTCTCTGATGCTCTTCCTTTCGCGTTTTGCCGCGTATGTTTTTGCCGGCAGCGCCTACCTGACGGACGATTCCGCCGTGGAGATCTGCGATTTCGGCGGCGCGCTGTTCGTGCTCGTATTCCTGCTTTCGACCGTCTTCGACCTCAAGGCGAAGGAGCATAAGCGCAAGGATCTCGTAATCGATCAGCCGACGGCGGCGACTCCCGCCCCCGTCGAGGAGAAACCGGTTTCACCCGACCCGCGCTCCGATGAGGACGAGGCGTTCCGCATCGCAGACGAGTATTCCAACCGCTATATCACCGGCGACGGAACGAATCTCTGACGGAACGGGTCGGCGGACCGTAATCTGTCGGGGCGGAGCGCCGGGCAGCGGGGCGCGTGATGCGGGCGTATGATATGCGTCTGGAACCGGGCCGCAGACCGGACGCCGGAAACCGGCAGGAAAGAATAACGGACGACGGAGGAAGCGCGAGATATGTTTTTGCAGAATATGCTGACCTCCGGTACGCAGGTGCTGACGTTGTTCCTGCTGGCGGGCGTGGGATTCATTGCGGATAAGCTGGGGTTTTATAAAGCGCAGACCGCGAAAGCGACGGCGAATCTGATCTTTTACGCGGTCACGCCGTCGGGTATCGTCAATTCGTTCCTGAAAATGGAGTATTCCGCCGAGAATCTGCGGTATTTCTTCATCGCGTTCGCCTGCGGCATCTGCACGCATTTTGTCGGGATGGCGCTGTCCGCGCCGTTTTTCCGCAAACTGCCGGTTGAGCGGCGCAGCGTATACAAGTTCTGCTGTATTTTCGGCAATATGGGGTATATGTGCCTGCCCCTTGCGGAGAAGGTCGTCGGAACCGAGGGCGTGTTCCTCTGTTCGTCCGCCGTCGTTTCCTATCAGGTGATGGCGTTTACCTACGGCGTGCATCTGATGACGGCGGGAGACGGCAAAAAAGAAAAATTTCCGCTGCGCTCCCTGGTGCTCAATCCCGGCGTGATCGCAGTGACGATCGGTCTGCCGCTTTATATTTTTTCGGTAAAGCTGCCCGGTCCGATCGCGGACGCGCTTTCGGGCGTCGCGAGCCTCAATTCGCCGATGGCGATGATCATACTCGGCACCTATATCGCGAATTCCGATCTCAAAAAACTGTTCACGCAGAAGGAGCATTATCTGATCCTGCTGCTCAAGCAGATCTGCATGCCGCTGATCATGATAACGGCCTACCGTCTGCTGGGGTTGTCGGGCACGGTGCTGACCGCGTGCGGTATTTCGGCGTCCGCGCCGACCGCGGCGAATACGGTGATGTTCGCGGCGAAATACGATAAGGATACCGCCGCCGCCTCGCAGGCCGTGGCGTTCTCGACGCTGATGGCGGTCGTGACGATGTCGTTTATGATCGCTTATACGAAGATATCATAAGATATGGATGAGAAATCGATTGAAAACCGCATTACGGAAAAGCTGCGCGAACAGCTCGGCCCGCTGCCCTTCGGCGTGTGTTCCTACGCGCTGATAAAAGACCGGCTGATCGACTGCCGGGCAAAGGCGCGTATCCCCGCAGGGGCCCTGCGCGTCATCAGCGTCGCGTTTCCGTATTATCTCGGAAAAGCGTACTACGAGCATTCCAATATATCCATGTACGCCGTGCCGGCGGATTATCACCGCATTGCGGGGGATATCATCAGGGGCGCCGCCGAAGCCCTGCGGGAAGCCGTGCCCGGATACCGGTTCGAGCCCTTTATCGACAATTCGCCGGTGCCGGAAGTGTTCGCCGCCTCCTGCGCGGGGCTCGGCGTAATCGGCAAAAACGGCTTGCTGATCCATGAAAAATACGGCTCGTTCTGTTTTCTCGGCGAGATCATCACGGATTTCCCGCTGACGCCGGGCAGAGACGCGCCGGCGCCGTGTATCGACTGCGGCGAATGCGCAAGACAGTGCCCGAGCGGGGTGCTGCGGGGCGAATGCTTTGAAAAGGACAAGTGCCTTTCCGATATCAGTCAGAAAAAAAGCGACCTCGACGAGGACGAAAAGGAAATGCTCGTCGATTCCGGGTGCGCATGGGGCTGCGACGTTTGCCAGAAGGTCTGCCCGATGAACGAAAACGCCGCCGTGTCGCCGATCCGGGAATTCTATGAAACCGCGAGACCCGTGTTCCGCGCGGGAGACAGCGTCGAGGGCAGAGCGTTCGCCTGGCGCGGGGATAAGGTCATCAACCGGAATATCGATCTGTTGAATTCACAAGACCGAAAAACCAAGAGGGAAGACTAAAGACCAAAGACCAAAGACCAAAGACTAAAGACCAAAGACTAAAGACCAAAGACTAAAGACCAAAGACTAAAGACCAAAGTCCGGGACCGTGGCACTGACTGAAATCCAGATCTTCAGTCTTCAGTCTCAAGTCTAAAGTCTTGAATATAAGGGGAACAACATGCCGTCAATCAATCCGGTCGGCGCTTCCGTCGCCGCAGTATTGCAAAACGCCGCAAACGCGCGGCGGTTCCCGCACTGTTTTCTCGTGAGCGGAGGCAGCGATGCGTCGCGTCGGGAGACCGCGCGGTATATTGCCGCGATGATCGAATGCACCGGCGAGAGACGGCCCTGCGGGAAATGCCGCGACTGCCGGAAGATTTCGGAAAACGTACATCCCGATTTGACGGTGGTCGAGACGGGCGGAAAATCCGCGACGGTCAGGCTGGAGGACGTGCGCGCGATCCGGGAAACGAGCGCGCTGCCGCCCGGAGAAGGGCGGGCGCGCGTGTACGTGATCCCGGAGGCGGACCGGCTGCGCGTCGAGGGACAGAATGCGTTGCTGAAAATCACAGAGGAGCCGCCGGAGTTCGTTTATATCGTTTTCTGCGCCGAGTCGCGCTCGGCCCTGCTGCCGACGATGCTCTCGCGCCTGTATCAGATCGAGCTCGGCGCCGCGCAGGCGGACGCGTCCGGAAAAGCGCTGCGGAAGGCGGGCGACGCGTGCCGTGCCGCGGTCGACGCGCTTTGCTCCGCGGACGCTTACGCGTTGGCTGCGGCGATCCGCGCCGCCGGTAAGGACCGAAACGATATCTCGCTTTTTGCCGGGCAGCTTCGGCTGATCCTGCGGGATGCGATGATGCGCGGCGCCGACGGGTTTTCCGGTCAGCCGGAGCAGGCGGAACGTCTGGCGGAACGGTTCTCCTTCGAACGTCTCGCGGGGCTTATGGGCGCCGCGGAATACGCCGTCGAAGCCGCGGCGAGGAATGCGAACGTCAATCTGATGGTCAGCATGCTCGCCATGAAGCTTTCGGATGCCGCGGGAATATGACGGAAGCGTGAAACGTAAACCGAAAACAACGGAGCGGGGCGCTCCGGGAAGATAAAGAAACGAAAGGATCAATTTATGGCTGAAGTTGTCGGAGTAAGATTCCGCGACGTGGGAAAAATTTATTATTTCGACCCGCTCGGAATCCCGTTCCATAAGAATGATAAGGTGATCGTCGAGACCGCGCGCGGCGTCGAATGCGGGGAGATCGCGATGGCGAACGCCGAGGTGGAGGAGCGACAGATCGTGCGGCCGCTGAAAAGCGTGATGCGCAAGGCGGACGAGCGGGATCTGCGGACGCTTGCCGAAAACGCGGAAAAGGAGCGGCGCGCGTATGATATCGCTCTGCAGAAGATCGCCGCGCACGGGCTTGAGATGAAGCTGGTCAACGTGGAGTATACGTTTGACAACAGTAAAATCCTGTTCTTCTATACCGCGCCGACGCGTGTGGATTTCCGTGAGCTGGTCAAAGACCTTGCCGGGCAGTTCCGCGTCCGCATCGAGCTGCGGCAGATCGGCGTGCGCGACGAATGCAAAAAACTCGGGGGATTGAGTATCTGCGGAAGGCCTTATTGCTGCAGCCAGTTCCTGAACGATATGCAGCAGATCACGATCAAAATGGTCAAGGAGCAGGGGATCTCCCTGAATCCGACAAAAATCAGCGGCGCCTGCGGCAAGCTGATGTGCTGCTTTAAATTTGAGCAGGAAGCGTACGAGCAGCTCCACGCGATCACGCCGCGCGTCGGCGCGCTCGTCAAAACGCCGGAAGGGAAAGGCCGCGTGACCGACGTGAACTTGCTGACGGGAATGCTCAAGGTCCACGTCGAGACGGCGCGCGATACCGCGGATATTGTCGTTGCGAGAAACGACGTGAAACTGCTGCGCGACGGCGGGAAAGAGGAACCGGCCGACGACGGGAGCGGCGAAGAATGAGCCGTGCGTATTTTGACCTGCCGGTTCGCATATACTGAACGATAAGAGTATCGGAATTTTATTTGATGAGGTGTCTTTGATGAGAAAATCGATCGTCGCCGTTTCGCTTTTCGCTGCGCTTATTTTGCTGCTGCAGCTTTTTGCCGTTCCGGCGGTTGCCCTTGAAGACGGGATGTACGAATACGAGGTTGCGGACGGCGCCGCCGTGATCACCGCTTATCTCGGTTCCGGTTCCGAAGAGGTCACGATCCCGTTCTCCCTCGGCGGTTATCCTGTCGCCGGGATCGGGGACAACGCGTTCGGCAAGCCGGACGAGGAGGGAAACAAGCCTCATCCCGAAATCGTGAAAATCACCGTGCCGGAGTCGGTCGTCTCGATCGGCGACCGCGCCTTCAACGGCACCGCGTGGATCGATTCCGCAGACGCCGGCGACAAGGACGGCTTCGTCGTGATAAACGGGATGCTGATCAACTACGTCGGCAAGTCGAAAACGGTGACCGTGCCGAAAAGCGTGGAGCGGGTCAACATCGCCGCGTTCGAAAAGGACGAAATCGAATCCGTCGTTATCCCCGATTCCGTTACGGTCATCGACGACTACGCGTTTTATAAATGCTTCCGACTGAAAAGCGTCGAAATCGGCAAGCGCGTTGCGTCGATCGGGAAAAGCGCGTTTTACGGCTGTGCTGAGCTCGCCGTCCTGAACGGGCAGTCCGAGTCGGTATTGTATCCCGCGCTGGAGACGATCGGCCCGAACGCGTTCTTCGGCTGTGAAGCGCTGACGGGCACGCTTGATCTCGGGACGGGGCTGAAAAGCATCGGCGCGAACGCGTTTGCGAACTGCGACCGGCTTGACGGCGTGCGGGTGCCCGATACGCTTGATGAAAACGGTATCGGGTCTTACGCGCTCGGCTTCCATCTCGAAAAAAAAGATTCCGGTTATGAACCGTCGCAGAATCATCGGTTTACGATTTACGTGACGCACACGCCGCAGGCAACCGAGGAGGCGGAGCAGAAAGCACTTGAAACGTATTCCAAATCAAAAACCGCAAT
>JAFRTA010000006.1 GCA_017427315.1 Clostridia bacterium | reverse complement strand
GTCCTGACCATCGCTGCAAACCTCATCAACTCGATCCTGCCCGGCACCATTCCCGCGGCTGCCACCGAGAACCTTGAATCGCTCATCAAGAAAGAGAATCTTGCGGACGTTGTCACCGGCCTCATCGCAGCCCTGAACACCAGAGCCGACAGACTCGTTCCCGCGGTGCTGCCGATCGTTCTGCAGTTCCTTGACGACATCGTCTCCGAGCAGGCGCTCCTGCTCAAGGGCTACAACAACGAAGACGCGAACACCATCGAGGTCAAAGCCATTCTTACGCAGAAATATGCGAAGAACTTCGGCTTCGAAGACGGCAAGCAGGAAGGCACTCCCGCGGGCGTGACCATCAAGTCCGCCGGTATCCTCGTCGCCTCCGACAAGACCATGAAGGCGAACGGCCTTGACACCCTGACGATCGAAGACGCTTCGAAGGACGGCGTATACAACCTCGCGTGCAAGACGCTCGTCAACGCCGAAGCGAACGACGACAACGACGGTTTTTACAGCTTCTCGGCGAAGCTGGTCAACACCGACAAGATCGATCACGATAAGGAAGTCTACGCGATCGCTTATGTCGAGACCGATGCAGGCGTGATCTACTCCGCAAACGGCTTCGCGTTCCACATGGACGTGTGGCGTGTTGCGTAATCGCTGAACACACAAAAAAAGCTCTCCGCTGCGGCGGAGAGCTTTTTTATGCCGTATGTGAAATGTGAAAAGGGAGATGTAAGATGTGAAATGTGAGATGTGAAGAGATAAGAAACGTGCATTCTACGCATGAAGCCGTTTTGAGTTACAGCGTCAACTTGACAATTCCACATTTCTCAGAACTCAACGCTCAAAACTCAAAACTCATCGCGCGAAGCGCAGCGCAACACGCAACACGCAAAGCGCAAAACACTCTCGCCGAGACGCACAGCCCAACCGTCCCACACATTCAAAACTCAACGCTCAAAACTCACTGCGCAGCGGAGCAGTTGCACCCGATATTCGCAAGGTCGTTCGCGTCACCGTTGTCGCAGCCGATACTCTGCCGGTTGGGCGGGAAGAACTCGTCCACGGGGAAGCTGATGCGGCGGAACGCGTCGCAGGGATCCTCGGTCTCGCAGCTGCACTCCTTGCGCGGAATATTGAAATCATAGGCGGGGATCAGGATCTGCACGTCGCGCTCAAGCTGAACGGTGCTGAACAGGCCGATCGTCACGCGCACCGCCCTGTCATTCTGCGGCGGGCGGAATTCCCCTTCGAACGCGCCGCAGACCGAGCGCGGCAGCGAACCGATGATCTCGTTGCCGCCGACGCACTCGCACAGACGGCACAGACGCGCGTCGAGGCAGATCGGCTGCGCGACGTGGACCTTCGTCACCGGCGAAGAACAGCGCATCGGAAGCTGAATATCCGAATCGCGGTTCACGAATTCCGACGAGAACACCTTCACGCCGCCCTCGCTGCCGTAAAGGATCGCCTTTTTCGAATGCACGCAAAGGCCGTAGACGGTCACGGGTGCGGTCGAGGCGGGCGTGAACACGTCAAGGCCGACGATGAAGAAAAAGGTCATATCGACGGAATAATACCCTCTGTTAAAGGGGGTGCGCTCCGTCTCGGTGAAAACGTTGAGCACGTCGCAGCTCCGGCACCGGACGCTGATCGCGCCGTCGATGATCTCCTGTGCGGTATCGGTGAAATAGACGCGCAGGTCCGAAAGGCAGTCCTTGTCGGCGCAGGAGTCGTATACTCTGCGCGCATCGACGCTGACCGCTTCCTTGACGCGGCGCACGGCGTCGCCGCAGGGCTTTTTGTTTTCGGGCATAAAAAATCCTCCCATAAATGTATTCGGAAGCTCTGTTTTTGCGGTAGGCGGCGCGCCGTCTGCCGTTAAACTCCGATACATTCTATGGGAGGTTTGCCATTCTGTTACATAATTCTGTCGGGAACGAGCTCAATAGGAGATTGTGAATTTATCCTCATAAGTCAGTCCCAGACGCGCGTTCTCGATTTTCGGGAAGCCGATAATCGCCTGCGCCTTGCCGAAGCACATGAAGCTCGGGCTCTTGACGTGAATCTCGGTAATATGTTTCGTCTCTTTCTCGATCGTCGCGGTGACCTCGCCTTCGAAATATCTGTTTTCAAGACCCTCGAATTTGATGAACGTTCCCGCAGCGTCTGTGATGGACTTCGTCTCGATGACGTCACAGATCGAACCGATGCCGCCGCTGCCGGGCGCGGGATTGACTTCCGGCGCATCCTGCGTCGTATTGAGCCTGATCGTTACGGTGTAGGTCCCGCCGTTATCCGTGCAGGTCGCGTCGGCAACGTAATTCATATCCAGATTGCAGGTTGTAACGCCCTTCGGCGGCACATCCGAAGGAGAAAGCTGCTCATTGGGCGTATTCTCCTTCAGGAACATATTCATCAACGTGCTCGCGATGCTGCTCAAAGCACCTGCTTCGACGACCGGCGGTTGGTTCGTCGAATTGTTCCACGTATGCACCGCGCCGGTCGCGTCCGTCGCGATCTTGCCGTACGCCTCTTTATACAGCGCGACGATCTCCTCCTTCGAGGTCGGCGCGGCGTTCGCCGCGGGCTGCTCGGAGAGAGCAGGAGCTTCGGTCGGCGCAGTCGTGTCGTTGTTCGCGGGGGCGGCGGTGGTCGCCGCAGTCGTTGCGGCGGCGGTCGCCGCGGTGGTGTCGTTGCCCGCGGGGGCGGCGG
>JAFRTA010000400.1 GCA_017427315.1 Clostridia bacterium | reverse complement strand
GATTTGCCGCGCGTCTCCGTCCTCGGAATCCGATACCGTGGATTATCTCGCCGGCGGCGAGATCGTCGAGGTCGTTGAAGTCAGGGGCAACTGGGCGCACACCCGCCAGAACGGCAAGGACTGCTGGTTCGCGATCAAATACGGCGTTTTGCGCACGAAGTACGAGTGCTCCGAGTTGATCGCCGACGTGAGCTCCGCCGCGGCGGAGGAAATCGATTTTGCGAAGCTTGCGAGAGCGGGCGTGAAAGGCGCGATCCTGCGTTTCGGCGTGAGCATGAATTCCGCCGACGTGATTGCCGCGGATATGTATCTGACGCGCAATTACAACGCCGCGATCGCAGCGGGAATGAAGGTCGGTCTTTACTTTTCGTCCTCCGCACTGAAAAACGACGAGATTCGCAAGGAAACGGACTGGACGGTCGCGCAGATCAGAGCGCTCGGGCTGAAACTCTCGCTGCCGGTGTTCTATTCGCCGCTTCCGGACGCGAAGACGAAGCTTTCGCAGACGGATAATACGCGGAACGCGATCGATTTCTGCAAAGCGCTTGAGACCGCGGGAATCGAAGCGGGCGTATTCCTGCCGTATGATTGGACGACCAGAAATCTGAGTTTCGCGGATCTGGGCGATTACGCGCACTGGATCGCCGACTACGGCGACTACTGCAATTTTACCTCAACTTATGATATCTGGCAGTATGCCGAAAAAGAATCCGTCGACGGCGTAACGGGAACGGTGGGGCTGAACTATATGTTCCGCGACGTAAGCGTCGCATCGCCCGATCAGCCGACGGAGCCCACGAGCGAACCGACGAGCGAGCCCACGAGCGAACCGACGAGCGAACCGACGAGCGAGCCGACGAGCGAACCGACAAGCGAGCCGACGATCGAGCCCACGAGCGAACCCACGACGGAGGAACCCGTGAGCGTTCCCGCCGAATCGCATACGGAAGGTCCCTTCCGCACGGCTGTCGCACCCGACTGCGAGACGTGGGGGCTGGAGGCTGCGTACTGCACGGATTGCGGGAAGCTGCTGCACACCCGTCTTCTTCCGCCGCTCGGGCATCGGGAGGGCGCGTGGATCGTGGCTGCCGCGCCGACCGAGACTTCTTCCGGCCTTGCCGTCAAGTACTGCACGGTCTGCGGCAAGCTGATGAAGGAGCATGCGCTGGCGTATGACTGTCAGGGACATATCCACTCCTTCGGGCAGTGGACGGATGCCGAGACGCAGGGCATCCTTGCCGCCGACAGTGAAAGATATCCGAACCCGAACCCCGTATCTCCCGCGGAGGAGGGAACGACCGAACCCGCGGGCGGCGCGCAGGAGAGTGTTTCCGCGATCGATCCCGCGCTTCTCGGCAAGTATCCCTGCACCTCGTCCCGTGAGATTGTGCTGATCTGCAGCGACTGCGGCAAAACGATCGAACGCGTTCTGGCGGCTCCCGCCGCGCATACCCCCGCACCGGAAAGATCCGTCAGCGCTGCCGACTGCGAAAACGACGGTCATAATGCGATTGTCTGTGCCGTCTGCGGCGCCGTGATCGAGGATACGGTCACGCCCGCTTACGGGCATTCCGTTTCCGAATGGACGGTCGTGACGGCTGCCGATATCGGGCGGGACGGTGAGCGCACCGGCGTTTGCTCCCGCTGCGGCAGAACCGTAACGGAAAAGATCCCCGCCGTCGCCGCAAAGCGCGGGGACGTAAATGAAGACGGAAAGGTCAATTCCACGGACGCGCGCATCGTGCTGCAGGCGGCGGCAAGAACGTTGACCCTGACCGACGCGCAGATCCTGATCGGCGACGCGGACGGCAACGGCAGGATCACCGCCGCGGACGCGCGCATCGTGCTTCGCGTTGCGGCAAGGCTGCAGACGCTGGATTGAGCATAAATGCGAAGAACGCTTCAATACGTCGTGCCGCCGGAATACGACGGCAGGAAGGTGCTGCAGGTGCTTCGCGGAATCGCAGGGTTATCGTCTCGAATGATGATAACCCTGAAGAATACTCCGGGCGGGATCACGCGCGGCGGCGAGCTTATCCGTACGATCGACCGCGTGCGCGCGGGCGACGTGATCACGCTGACGCTCCCTAATGAAACGAGTGAGATCGAGCCGATCCCCATACCGCTGGATATTCTGTATGAGGACGCGGATCTGCTCGTGACAGACAAGCCCGCGGGCCTTGCGATGCACCCGACGCACAACCATCAGGGCGACACGCTCGCCAACGGCGTCGCCGCGTATCTTGCCGAAAAAGGGGAAAGTGCGGTCTTCCGCGCGGTCGGAAGGCTCGATAAATGCACCTCGGGCGTTGTGATCTGCGCGAAAAACGCTTTTGCCGCGGCTGCGCTCGGCGGAAAACTGCGCAAAACGTATCTTGCGCTGCCGGGCGGGTATTTTGAAGGCAGCGGGACGATCGATAAAAGAATATACCGCCCCGACCCGATGAAAACGCTGCGCGCGGTCGGCAGGGAGGGCGAAGAAGCCGTCACCGATTGGCAGAGCCTTCGTCCCGGCAGGGTGTGTTCCCTTGTCCGCGTCCTGCCGCGCACCGGCAGAACGCATCAGATCCGCGTGCATTTCGCCTCGCTCGGCGCTCCGCTGTTGGGCGATGAGATGTACGGCGGCAGCCGGGAGCATATCTCCCGCGCAGCGCTGCACTGCGAAGAAGTGCGTCTGACCCATCCGGTTACAGGCGTGGAGATGCAGTTTTCCGCGCCGATGCCGGAGGATATGCGATCGGTTGTGCGGGCATTACTCGGAGAGTAAAACGAAAAGAAAAACGCCGAAGGGCGGAAAAAATACGGAACGGAGAACCATGTAATATGAAACAGTTTATGGACAAGGATTTTCTGCTGACGAGCGAGACGGCGAAAAAGCTGTTCGCCGCCTGTCAGGACGAGCCGATCTTCGACTGGCACTGTCATCTTTCGCCGAAGGAGATCTATGAGAACAAGACCCCTGCGGATCTGACCGAGCTATGGCTCGCGGGGGACCACTATAAGTGGCGCGCGATGCGCTCTCTCGGGATCAGCGAAAAATACATCACCGGCGACGCGCCGTCTTATGAAAAATTCAGGGCGTGGGCGGGCGCGATGCCGTATCTCATCGGCAATCCGCTTTATCACTGGACGCATCTGGAGCTTCAGCGGTATTTTGGGATCTTTGAGCCGCTGTCCTCGAAGACCTGCGATATGATCTGGAACAAATCGAAGCAGATGATCGCCGCGGGCGGCTTCGAGCCCCGCGCGCTGATCGAAAAATCGAACGTCGTCTGCGTCGCCACCACCGACGATCCCGCGGATTCGCTTGAATATCACAAGCTGATCGCCGCGGATAACAGTTTCTCCTGTAAGGTCATTCCCGCATACCGTCCCGACAAGGCGATCGCGATCGAGAACCCGACCTTCGCGCCGTGGCTCAAAGCGCTTTCGGAGCGCGTCGGCAGACCGCTTGACAGCTATGATGAAATGAAAGCTGCGCTGTGCGAGCGGATGGATTTCTTCAAAGAGATGGGCTGCCGCGCTTCGGATCAGGCGCTTGCGGCGGTCCCCTTTGTGCCCGCGACAGAGGAAGAGCTTGCGGAGATCTTCAAAAAGGGCGCGGCGGGCGAGACGCTGACGGAGCGCGAGATCGACGCTTATAAGACGGATATGCTCGTCTTCCTCGGCAGAGAATACCACAAGCGCGGCTTTGCGATGGAGATCCATATCGGCGCGATGCGCAACAACAACACCGCGATGTTCAAAAAGCTCGGCCCCGATACCGGCTACGATTCCATTGACGATCTGCCTACTGCGCGGGGGCTGTCGCGCCTTCTCGACGCGCTGGCGGTCACGGATCAGCTTCCCAAAACGATCCTGTTCACGCTGAACCCCATCATGAATTACATGCTCGGTTCCATGCTCGGCAATTTCCAGAACGACGACGCGCCCTGCAAGGTGCAGTTCGGCTCCGGCTGGTGGTTCAACGACAATATCGACGGTATGAACGCGCAGCTTCGCGCCTTCATGAACCTCGGCGCGGTGTCGAAGTTCGTCGGCATGATCACCGACAGCCGCTCGTTCCTCTCCTATCCGCGGCACGAGTATTTCCGCCGCATTCTCTGCAACCTGATCGGCGACCTCGTGGAGAACGGCGAATATCCCTGCGATGAAGACGTGTTGTTTGAAATCGTTCGCGGCGTGAGCTTCCGCAACGCCCGGGATTACTTTCAGCTGTAAATACTGATTTGTCGCGGAGGCGATCTGTAGGGGCGGGCATGACCGCCCGATCGACGGCGAAGGCATCCCCACCTTTATGGTGGGGTGGCGAGGCGGAGAAATTGTATATTTTACAACGATTATATTAAATTGCATTCCTCACCCGTCCCACAGGGGGGGACGGGGCTCGGAACGCAAGCGGGCGGTCATGCCCGCCCCTACAATCCGTGTGCCCGACAGCCCGATAAATCAGAATTTGAAAGGAGCCCATCATGCCCGATTTTCACTTCGGTCTCGGTATCGATAAGAACCTTCATATTGCCGACTCGATTGACGAGGCGAGCGAGTCCTCTCCGCTGGTGCGTCTGCCGGAGCTCGGCAGGCGTTACGGCGCGATGGGGGAGCTGCTCGGCAAGGCGGATTTTCTGCTGCCCCAGGCACGGACCGATGCGCTTTCCGCTGCGGACGGCGCGGATATGAGCGCCTCGGAGCGGGAAAAGCGCGTATTTCAGCTTTCGCTTGCGCCGGAGCTGCTGCATCAGACCTACGGCAAGCTCGGCGCGGTCGCGATCTGCTGCGACAGTCCCGAAAGCGTGACGGCTTTCGCCGCGCTTCTGCATGCATATCATGAAGATATCCGCGTGATCGCGGCGGTGCCGCTGGGCGCGGGAGCTCCCGTCGGAGCGGACGATTTCGTCGAGGTGAGCGACGAAAACAGCGCGCGGATGGCGCGCGAGGTAAAAAGCAGCGACGGTCTTTCCGTCGGTCCGCGCTCAGGCGCGGCGCTCTTCGCCGCGGTAAAAGCCGCGGGCGATAAGAAGCTCAAGGGCAAAAACGTCATCGCGATCCTCACGGATCGGGAAGAGTAACGCAAACGACACGCCGGTCCGAGTTAACTTCGGACCGGTTTTTCATTTAATCCGAAAAAAATGAAAAATAAAACGAATAAATCCCGTTTTTTTACGACTGAAAGAGTGAGGGGATAATACTTTGTCGAGGAGGTCCGTCCCTTGACCGACGAGCAGATCGTCGACCTGTTCTGGGCGCGGTCGGAAAACGCCATCCGCGAGACCGAGCTGAAATACGGCAGACTGTGCCGCAGTCTCGCGGGCAATATCGTGAAAAATCCGTCGGACGCGGAGGAATGCGTCAACGACGCTTATCTGCGCGCATGGAATGCGATCCCGCCGCACAGGCCGCGGTCGTATCAGACGTTTTTATGTATGCTCGTCAAACGCGTTTCTCTCGATCGGGTACGGCATAACGACGCAAAAAAGCGCGGCGTTCCGGCTTCGTTCCTGGAAGAACTTGAGGAGCTGATCGGTTCGTCCGCCGAAGCTCCGGAGGCCGCGCTCGACAAAGAAGAACTGCGGCGGACGGTCGGCGAATTCCTCTCAAAACAGAATGACCGCGCGCGAAAGATCTTTCTCCGGCGCTACTGGTTCTGCGAGCCGATCCCGCAGATCGCCGCGGATCTCGGGGAAAAAGAGGAGAGAATTGCGTCGCAGTTGTTCCGCACCCGGAAAAAGCTGCGCGCGTATCTCGCAAAGGAGGGTTTTTTACCGTGACGGGCATGGATCTGTTCAATGCGATCGACGGCGTCGACGAGGCGCTGCTTGACGATGTGCACGATGAAAAACCGCGGCGTTCCGCAGCGCCGCTTCTTTGGAAGTTTGCCGCCGCAGCCGCTGCCGTCGCGCTCTGCGTCGGCGTCGGTATCCGGCTGATTTCTCTGAAACAGAACGGTCTGCCGCACCGTACGACTGCGATTTCCGGTTCCGCCTCGTCCGGAACGTCGTCG
>JAFRTA010000399.1 GCA_017427315.1 Clostridia bacterium | reverse complement strand
TTTCCGACCGCGCATACCGCCGGTAAGCCGTCGCGATACGGATATTCCGCAGGTTCCCGCGAAAGAGCCGAGATTCGGCTGCCGTCAATCGGATTATAAAGAACGTCTGCGTTTAGGCCCGTTTTTTTCACGAAATCCGCGCGCACGCCGTCGGATACGCAAACGATGCGGTCAAACTGCGCGAAGCACGAGAGCGCTTCGCGTTTCGAGCGGAATCCCGCGGCAAATACGGCGTCTTCACCGAGCGAGGTATGAACCCAGCAGACCGTTTTCGTGCCGGGGTCCTCACAGCCGGAAACGATGCGCGCCGCGACGCCCTCGAGAAATGCGACTTCGATATCGTAACGCTCTTTGATGAACGCGCGGTGCAGCGCGCGGGGAGAGAGCATTTCGAACAGACGGCTGTTTCCGCGGAAAACGTTTTTGAAGATATACCGGTAACGCACGTCGCCGGACAGCGATTTTCTGTTGACGCCGACGTCGAAAACACACAGCAGCGTTACGTCGAACCTTCTTTTATCGAGGGCGTTCACAAGATTGACGAGCACGCGCTCCGCGCCCCCGCCCATCAGCGTGGGGATCAGAAACAATACTTTTTTCTTCATCGTGATTTCAGCCTCGCGCGGTGCAGCGCCTGATACGCGAACAGGGGCAGAACGCCCAGAAGCAGCGGCTTGCACGCCGAGATCTTCGCCTTCGCGCCGAGTCCGAATTCCGACGCGATCCTGCGGCGGAGTTTATACTCGTTCACGCGGTACCGGAATTTTTTGCGCGAGACCGCCGTCCGGTCGTCGCGAATCGAATACAGCGGCTCCGGCAGATTATATCCCTTGTATCCCGCGCGGTACATCCGATACCACAAATCGTAATCCTCGATGCGGAGCCTGTCCGGCTGCTCACTGTAGCCGCCGACGGCTTCGAACGCTTCGCGGGTGAACATCGCGCCCGCGTGACAAAACGGGGACGACGCGGCAAAGTCGGCTTTTTCGGGATACTCTTTGTGTATTTTTCTGCCGTATACGCCGCCGTCGTCGAAAAACAGCATGCCGCAGCTCACGATCGCGAACTCCCCGCGGGAAATCACGTCAAATTCCTTTTGCAGCCGCGTCGGGTCGCACACGTCGTCGCCGTCCATGCGGGCGAAATACTCCCCCTTCGCCGCCGCCGCGCAGCGATTCAGCGTTTTCGGCAGGCCGAGATTCGTTTCGTTGCGCAAAAGAACGATACGGCCGTCCGTTTCCGACAGTGCTTTTGCGGCGGCATAGGTGTCGTCCGTCGAGCCGTCGTCGCACAGAATCAGCTCCCAGTCGCCGAAGGTCTGCGCGAGAATCGACCGAACGGCGGCGGAAAGCGTCTTTTCGCAATGATATATTCCCATCAGAATCGAAACGGAAGGCATATCTGCTCCTTATAATCCATTTTCTTACAAATATGTATTGACGAATAAAATAAGATGATTTAAAATAATAACATCCAAATATGAAAGGACGGATATTTTTATGAAAGAAAAAGGCAAAGGCATTTTTGCGGAATTTAAAGAGTTTATCTCCAAGGGCAACGCCATGGCGCTGGCGATCGGCGTTATCATCGGCGGCGCGTTCCAGAAAATCGTCG